>QMTB01000028.1 GCA_003649845.1 Thermoplasmata archaeon
AAAAATTTTTTGGAGAAGATTTTATAATTATAGCTATAATTGCTTCAGATGAGATAAGACGACAAAGAGCTTTAACTAGGAATAGAAAGGATGATGCAGATAATATTTTAGATATAAAGAAAAGGGATGAAAGGGAGATAAAATGGGGTTTACCTTCTGTTATTGAGGATGCAGATTATGTTATTCGAAATGAAGACACCCTTAAATCTTTTCAGATAAAAATTAGAAAGTTACTGGAAACTATTGCAAAGCGATAATTTAATCTCTTTGTTACCTATTGCAGGGTATGATGGTTGAAGTAAGAGTTACAGTTAGACTTAAAAAAGGTGTTTCTGATCCTGAGGGAGAAAATACGCTTAAAGCTCTTCATCTATTAGGTTTTGAAAATGTGAGAAAAGTGCAAACTTCAAGGGTTTTCAATATTACCATAGAGGATGGTAAAAATATAAAAAAAGAAGTTGAAGATATGTGTCAGCGTTTACTTACAAATCCTGTTATACATACATATGAGATAGAACTCCTATAAACTTTTGGGGGATGAAATGATTTGAATGTCAAACAGTTTTTCAAGAAGATAGATTTACCATTTGAATTATACGAGGTTGATCTCTTCTCAGCCTCAGATGAGGATTTAAAAAATATTAGCGAATACATGGGTCTTGCTTTATCTGTAGATGAGATGCGCGGTATTAGAGAGTATTTCCGTGAAAAAAAACGTTTACCTAGAGATATTGAATTACAAGCATTTGGACAGGCGTGGTCAGAGCATTGTTGTTATAAATCTTCTAAAGTACCTCTAAAACAATACATATATGGTATAGGTGAAGATAAAATCGTCGCTAGAGAGGATGCAGGGGTTATAGAGTTTGATGAAGATCATTATTATTGTGCAGCATTAGAATCCCATAATCATCCCTCTGCTATTGAACCATATGGTGGAGCTGCTACTGGTGTAGGAGGTATCGTTAGAGATATAGTTTGCATGGGTGCGCAACCTCTTGCCTATATAGATCCATTGTTTTTTGGACCATTAGATACATCTTTTAAAGATCTTCCCTCCGGTGTTAAACATCCTAGGTATATTATGAAAGGTGTAGTAGAAGGTATACGTGATTATGGAAATAGGATAGGTGTTCCAACATTAGCAGGTCAAGTATACTTCCATGAAGGCTATACCAGTAATTGTTTGGTGAATGTTGGTTGTATAGGTATAATGAGGAAAGAGGAGCTTATACATAGTAAAGCTAAAAACAGTGGTGATATCTATATCTATGTTGGTGGTAAAACTGGTAGAGATGGAATACACGGTGTTACCTTTGCATCTGCTGAACTTACAGAGGAGAGCGAGGAGAGTAGTAGATCAGCTGTTCAAGTAGGAGATCCTATAACTAAAGAGCCACTTATTCATGCCACTCTTGAATGTAATAGAAAAGGTTTACTAGAAGGTTTAAAAGATTTTGGTGGAGGAGGTTTATCCTGTGTTTCTGGTGAGCTAGCATATGCTGGTGGATTTGGAGCGGAGATTCATCTAGATGATATCCCATTGAAAGAAGAAGGTATGAAACCATGGGAGATATGGCTCTCAGAGAGTCAAGAGAGGATGATGTTCCTTGTTAAACCGGAGAATGTAGATAAAGTACTTCATATATGCAAACAATGGGATGTTACTGCTATTCCAGTTGGTAGAGTAGTTGAGGATAAAATCATTAAAGCTTTCTATAAAGGTTTTAAAATACTGGAGTTAGATTTAGATTTTCTTATAGGTGGACCAGTTTATGATCACTGTACTAGACCTTATGCGAAACCATCTGTAAACCAGAGAGAAATTGAAGAAAAAAGCTTTCCAATACCAGATCTCAATAATATACTTTTGAAACTAATGGCTTCTCCAAATATTTGTTCAAAGGAATGGGTTATACATCAATATGATCATGAGGTTCAAGGTAATACTGTCATAAAACCTTTGCAAGGTTGGATTAACTATGAAACTCATGGAGATGCAACTGTTATAAAACCTTTGGAGAATTCTTTCAAAGGACTGGCGGTAACAGCTGATGTTAATCCTAGATTTATGGAACGAGATCCTTTTTGGGGTGCATGTTCTGCTATAGATGAGGTATGTAGAAACCTTGTAGCAGTAGGTGCAAAACCTGATTCCCTTCTCGATTGTTTAAATTTTGGTAACCCTGAGAAACCGGAGAGAATGGGGGAATTTTATGAAAGCTGTAGAGGACTTGGGGAGATGGCTAGGAAACTTAATTTACCTTTCATATCAGGTAATGTGAGTTTCTATAATGAATCTATAAAAACAGCTGTTCCACCTACACCAGAAATAGTAGGTATAGGTGTAATTGAAGATATAAGAAGATCTATCACGGTTCCATTTAAGAAAAAAGGTGATCCTATATATTTAGTTGGAGGGAAAACTAGGAAGGAACTTGGGGGTTCAGAGTATTATAAAATAATGAATATAGCTGGAGGGATTGTACCTAGAACAGATGGAGAGTTTCTAAAGAAAAACATAGATGGTATATTATCTACTATGCAAAAAAACTATGTTAATGCATGTCACGATATAAGTGAAGGCGGGTTAGCTGTTTGTATCTCTGAGATGACCATAGGTGGTAAAATAGGAGCTAATATAGATATATCCAATGTTAGCCCAAATCTTAGAGTTGATCTAAAACTTTTCTCAGAGAGCAATACTAGATGGATTATAGAGGTTAAAAAATCCAAGGAAAAGGATTTCACAGATACATTAAAAAAGAAAGATATCCCATTTATCAAATTAGGTGTTACGGGTGGCAATGATCTTATAATTAGAAATAATGGCGAGGAGATTATACATCAGAATATAGATATTTTAGATAAAACTTGGAGAGAAACATTAGCTAAGACAATGGGTTAACAAAATAGAATGAAAAAGTATTAAATTTGTATTATATGTTTCATCTTTGGGGGATATGATGAACGAACCCTTTCTGATCTGATGGTGTGATGAAGATCTTGAGTGCTGATCCCCCTTCTAATTTTAACAGAAGTAATAGCCTCTATCTCTGCAAAAAATTTTATGGACTTACCTTTCTAGAAGAGTTATTCTTTATATAAGAAATAATCGTTTCTCCTCTGGCTTTAATGATACAACAAGTCTTTCTTCTATATTTGGTATAATAATCTTTCCATATTCCCCTCCTCCACCTGGCTTGAAAAACACATTACCTTCTCGAAGAGCTGCTATTACCTCTAATATTGATGGAGTAGTCACCCTAGCTATATCTTCCAATGGAACATCAATTAATACTCTGATTTCATTTCCAAAAATACTAATGAGATTACGCCATTTCTCCTGTACTGTTTTTAAAAACGGATTCTTTTGATTTAAAGCTCTTTTAATTATCTCTCCAAGCGGTAGAAATTTTAAATAAGGTGGACGATGGATAGGATGTTGAGGTGTTAAGAAATTAGCTCTTTTCTCAATTCTATGACTTATTCCCTTTCTAATAGGTTTGCCGCATACGCATCTCCATTTTAATTTCTCTGCTTCTGCTTCTGTATATCTCCTATGGCATCTAGGGCATGCTGATTGATTATATTTACTTTCCTCCGGTGGTAAACCTACGTTGAGAATAGGTTTATTGTCATTTATATGGAGAATAGCTTTTTTTATCTCTTCAAATGTAAGATCTCTAACTTTAAATCTTGTAAACTCTCTACCTAAACGCATAGGATGATAATTATGTGTATCAGAATTAGATAGAAAAGTCAATCTATGTAACTCTTGTATACGATCTGCATAATCTGTATCACCATTAAGTCCTAGTTCAACAAAATGAATATGTTTTGATAGATCTTTATAGCAATCCTCTATGGAATTATAGATTCCATACACCCCTCTCCACGAGTTAAATATGTGAGCTGGTCCTATCAACGCATCTACATCTACTGCTAATTCAGCAACCTCCCAGCTTAATAGATTAACAACTGGTCTACATTTATCTAGATTAGAAGAATATCGTTTTATATTCGATTTGAATTCCTCAACAGCTGATAAACTTGGAAAATATATTAGATGATGAATACGATCCCTTGTTTCAATTTCAACAGACAATATAAACCTTATACCATAGTACTCAAAAGTCCCTTCATCTATAGTTCTACATTCCGTTACAATTCTATTTCTCCATGAATCTTGTAGACAATCTCCACATCCAAGTAAATTGAGGCCTTTTAGAGATGCATTTACAGCTAGTAATCTAAGAGTATCCTGATGTATATTATGGAGAGGATGGATATGGAGATCTGTATTTGCAATCATACTCTTCTACTCAACCCTTTTTCTATCAAAGAATATTGCATCTTCTCTAATTAATAATAAACCAGATATAGTCATCATAACCCCTGCGGCTAACAGCATATATCCTCCAGAAGCTACACCCCATTGTACAGTTATCTCTCCACTAGTGGAACCGTTATCAACCGTTATAACTGTGTTTCCATTTAGAGGAGATTTAGATATATCATCTATTATTTCTCTAAAGAAAGACGGAGCTGAGTCAATTTGATAGACAAAAAATCTAATACTAGTTAATATTAGAATCAACATTAGTATAGGTAACAACAATTTTATACCATGTATTATATATTTTCTACCGAGTTTTCTGCTTTTATTTATACCTATAGTTCCAACTATGAATAGTAATAATCCTATACCTAATATCAAAGAGAATGGTAGTATAAATGAACCGATTCCTATCGAACCTTTTGTTGGATCAAGTAGATTTATCTGGAGGCCTTTAACTCCATCAATTGAGATTATTTTAATAGGTTCAGAGGTAGCATATCCATCTATATTTAAATCTGTTGTAACATTATACCAAGTATAGAATAACCCTGATACCGCTATAAAAATAGAAAGAATAAGAATAATATTTCCAATGCTCTTCCTATTTAATCCATCTATATAAAAAATGGAGAAAATCCTAGGTCCTAAACCAATTGATTTATAGCGTTTATATATTCTATATGCTAAAATTGATATAGAGAGTAAAGTTATAGATATAAATATAATTAAAAAATTGTACAATATCCATTCCAATATAAGTAGATAGTTGTTCAAAGGAGATAAACTGTTACCCCATTCTATAGGATGATGCCATATAGCACCATTATCTTTATACATTGGTCCAAAGGGTCCAGCTTCTCCATAAATTATATCCTCATAACTATTTATTTCACCCCACCGTCCAGAGAATAGAAGCCAATGTTGATCAGTTAGATTAATTATGTTATATTGACTTGGATATAGTATCTTACCATTTGAAGCAACATAGTCTTCAGCAGCTCCTAGTTTACCCGCGTAGGATCTAAAATAGTTTGCATGACTGCCTCTAGCTACATACACATGTATATGTTTCCCATTTTTCTCTACTTCACTCCAGGAAGCTTGTTGTCCACTGTAATGTTGACTATACATAACTTTTATTGGTTTATCTTCTAGGAAAACAATCTGTACCAATTCCCAGTCGCCTTCATGTTGATTTAAAACACCATTGTTGAAAACATAAAACATCCAGTATTGTAACACCATTGTAGAATCAATATTGATTATTCTAGCATAGAGAGTATATCCTAGTTTATCCATTATTTTATGATATTCCTCAATTATATTTTTGTCAGAGGGAGTTCCTAGCTGATTATCTAAATAATAGTTTGAATCATTCGAATATATCGCTAGTAACTTAGGTGTTACATTTGTAGCTAAAAGTTGTGGTTCTTCTCTAAAATAATAAAGATAAGAATGATCTATATAATAGAAGACATTGACAGGGTAACAGGTCTCTTCTCTCTCGAAATAGAAGATAGGGGCATAATCATGGATTAAATCCTCTGCGGATGTTACACTACTAAATAATATAGGGTATAGTATTATAACTATAGAGATACCATGATGTATTCTAACTAAACCTCTCTTAAACCTTGAAATACCCATCCAAACCCTTCAGTAGATTTTTTTATTAGAAAAAGGGGAATATCTCTTTTATTAATTAATGTTTTTAAAATTTAAACAGATGTTGATTTCTCCATAAAAATATAGATTTGCATCATATATGACAGTAAGATTTATTAGCTTCTACTCCATATGATTTATTAGAAATTTATTCCCGTGGAGATGGGATAAAAAATAAGGATATATGCCAGCTGATTTTGAGTGAAGTGAAAGATATGAGTGATGAGAAAACAAATCCAATCGAGGGTTATGATACAGATTCTATACAAGTTTTAGAAGGATTATCTGCTGTTAGAAAAAACCCTGCGATGTATATAGGTAGCACAGATGAGAGAGGTCTCCATCATCTAGTATATGAGGTTGTTGATAACTCGGTTGATGAAGCACTAGCTGGTTATGCAACTAGGATAGAAGTGATATTGAACAAAGATGGTTCTATTACAGTTATTGATGATGGTAGAGGTATACCTGTTTCTATCCATAAAAAATATGGTAAATCTGGCGTTGAATTAGTGATGACTACTTTACATGCTGGTGGAAAATTTAACGACCAAGTTTATAAGGTATCTGGGGGACTACATGGAGTCGGTGTATCTTGTGTTAACGCTCTCTCCACTTGGCTTGAAGTTAAAGTTCGTAGAGATGGAAAGGAATATTTTCAAAGATACGAGCGAGGTGTACCGGTAACTCCTCTAAAAGAAATAGGTTTGTCATCAAAAAGTGGTACCACTATTACTTTTCTACCTGATCCACAGGTTTTTGAAACCGTAGATATAAAATATGACGTCATCGCTAATCGTCTAAAAGAACTTGCTTTCCTAAACGCTGGTTTAGAGATCGAGATTAGAGATGAGAGGAACAACAGAAGGGATGTTTTTAGATACGATGGTGGTATAAAGGAATTTGTAAAATATATAAATCGTAATAAAACTCCTCTACACCCGGAGCCAATTTACTTTTATGCTGAAAGAGAGGATTTAGAGGTAGAAATTGCTATACAATATACCGATAGCTATACTGAGAATATATTTACCTTTGCCAATAATATTAATACACATGAGGGTGGAGCCCATCTATCTGGATTTAAAAGCGCTTTAACAAGAGTTATGAATGATTACGGTAGAAAAAATAACTTATTTGATAGAGAGGATTTCAGTTTATCTGGAGAGGATTGTAGAGAAGGTATAACCGCTGTAATCTCAGTTAAACTTCGAAGTCCACAGTTTGAAGGTCAAACAAAGACTAAGCTTGGTAACTCCGAGGTTAAAGGGATAGTGGAGAGCCTTACCAATGAGAAGTTAAGCGAGTTTTTTGAGGAGCATCCAAATATAGCTAAGATTATACTTGGTAAGGCAATTACTGCTAGCAGAGCTAGAGAGGCAGCTAGGAAGGCTAGAGAGCTCACTAGGAGAAAAGGCTTATTAGAATCAACATCGCTACCTGGTAAACTAGCAGATTGTTCTTCTAGAGATCCCAGTAAATCAGAATTATATATCGTGGAAGGAGATTCAGCAGGAGGAAGTGCAAAACAGGGTAGAGATAGAGAATTTCAAGCTATACTACCTTTGAGAGGTAAAATATTGAATGTTGAGAAAGCCAGGATGGATAAAATATTAAAAAATAATGAAATCCTTGCTTTAATCACTGCTATAGGTACTGGTATAGGGGATGAGTTTAACATCGAGAAGGCAAGATATCATAAGATTATTCTTATGACTGATGCTGATGTTGATGGTGAACATATCCGAACTCTATTATTAACATTCTTTTTTAGATACATGCGTCCTCTGATTGAAGAGGGCTACCTCTATATAGCGCAACCTCCTCTATATAAAATTTCTAAAGGTAAACAAGTGTTTTATGCTTATTCTGAGAGGGAGAGAATAGAGAAGGTTAGAGAATTAGGCGAAAATGGGGTAAATATTCAGAGATATAAGGGTCTCGGAGAGATGAATCCTTCTCAGCTTTGGGAGACTACTATGGATCCGAAGAATAGGAAGATGATAAAGGTTACTGTTGATGATGCTGTTAAAGCAGATGAATTATTCACTATTCTCATGGGTGAAAAAGTAGAACCTAGGAGAGAATTTATTGAGGCACATGCTAGAGAAGTTGTTAATCTGGATATATAATTTGGTGAGAATATATGAGTGATTCTGAGGAAGAAATTTATGTTCAGGCAATTGAATCAGAGATGAAACGTGCATTCATAGATTACTCTATGAGTGTAATAATGAGTAGGGCTCTTCCAGATGTTAGAGATGGTCTGAAACCTGTGCATAGGCGTATTCTCTATGCAATGTATGATATGGGTCTTACTCATGAGAGACCCTATAAGAAATCAGCTAGAGTTGTTGGAGAAACACTTGGTAAATATCATCCACATGGCGATCAAGCTGTTTATGATGCTATGGTTAGAATGGCACAGGATTTCTCACTACGTTATCCTCTAGTTGATGGACAAGGTAATTTTGGTTCAATTGATGGTGATTCTCCAGCAGCTATGAGATACACAGAAGCTAGAATGTCTAAGATAGCTAAATTAATGCTTGAGGATATAGAGAAGGATACAGTAGAATGGATGGATAACTTTGATGGTACTTTAAAGGAACCTATGGTTTTGCCATCTAAACTACCTAATCTACTGATAAATGGTTCCTCTGGTATAGCTGTTGGTATGGCTACTAATATGCCTCCTCATAATCTATCAGAGGTTGTAGATGGTATTATAAAGGTTATTGATAACCCAGATGTTTCAACATTAGAACTTATGGATATTATACATGGGCCAGATTTTCCGACGGGGGGGATAATCTATGGTAGAGAGGGTATAATTAATGCTTATGCAACAGGTAGAGGTTTAATTAAAGTTAGAGCTAAAACCCATGTGGAAGGAGAGGATAGAAAAAGTATTATTGTAACAGAGTTGCCATATCAGGTTAATAAATCAAATTTATTGAAAAATATAGCTGATTTGGTTAAATCTAAGAAGATCGAAGGTATCTCTGATCTTAGAGATGAAAGTGATCGAAGAGGGATGCGGATTGTTATCGAATTAAAACGCGATGCTATAGAGGATGTAGTGTTAACTCAACTGTTTAAACATACAGATCTTCAAACCACTTTTGGTATACTCAATTTAGCTATTGTAAATGGAGCGCCAAAGGTTTTAACTTTGAGAGACCTTATTCAACAATATATCGAGCATCGTGTAGAAGTTATTACTAGACGCACTACTTATGATCTTAATAAAGCGAAGGATAGGCTACATATTTTAGAAGGATTCATGCTTGCACTAGATCATATAGACGAGGTTATATCTATTATAAGAGGCAGTAAAACCGTTGATGAAGCTAAAACAGGTTTGATGAATCGATTTGGCTTCTCTGAGAAACAGGTAAAGGCTATCTTAGATATGCGTTTGCATAGACTAACAGGTTTAGAGAGAGAATCTGTTAGAAAAGAATATAGCGAGGTTAAAGAGCTTATAAGTAGATTAGAGGAGTTACTTAGCAGTAGAGACAATATTTTACAGGAGGTTAAAAGAGAGCTTTTAGAGATTAAGAAATCTTTTGGAGATGAACGTAGAACAGAGATTGTAGAAGGTGAAATAGATATAGAATTAGAGGATCTGATACCTGTTCAAGATGTAGTTGTAACTATTACAGACAGCGGTTATATAAAACGTATACCACTTGAAACATATAGAACTCAGCATAGAGGTGGTAAAGGATTAATAGGTATGCAAACAAAGGAAGAAGACATAGTTGTTGATTCATTTATAACATCTACACATAACTATATTATGTTCTTTACAAACTATGGTAAGGTATACTGGTTGAAAGGTTATAGGATACCAGAGGGTGGAAGGCATTCTAAAGGTAAAGCTATTATAAATCTTCTACCTAAACTGGAGGATGGAGAATATATTGAAACAGCTATACCAGTAAAAGAATTTGATAAGGATCATTATCTAATATTTGTTACCAAAAGGGGTTTCATAAAGAAAACAGTGTTATCTGCATATAAAAATATCAGAGCCAATGGTATCAGAGCTATTACCTTTGATGAAAATGATGAGCTTGTCGATGTAAAACTCTCTGATGGATCACATAATATTTTGATATCCTCTGCAAATGGACAGGCTTGTAGGTTTAATGAAACAGAGGTTAGACCAATGGGTAGAAACGCTAGAGGAGTGATAGGTATGCGATTAGATGGAGATGATAAAGTAGTTTCTCTAGCAGTTATAGGAGAGGAAGGTACTCTCCTTACTATTACAGAAAATGGTTATGGTAAACGCTCACCTATACAAGATTATCGTAAAACACATAGAGGTAGCAAAGGTGTTCGAACTATTGTTACTAATGAGAGGAACGGTAAAGTTATATTTGTAAAAGAGGTGACAGATGAAGATGAGATTATTCTCACTAGTATGAATGGCATGATAATGCGTATACCAGTAAAAGATATAAGAGTGCAAGGTAGAAACACTATGGGAGTAAGGATAATGAAACTTAACGAGGGAGATAAAATAGTTTCAGTGGCAAAAATAATGAGAGATTATGAGTAGAAATAGGAGATTAACCCTATTCCAGAGATACCAATTGACCAATCTAACACATTGACAGGGTAGCTCTTTTCAAAGATACTTACTGATATACCAAAACTTGCATGAGGTGCCAATATCGCTAGGAATGGTGATAGAACTATACTAGGACCAATTTTGACGCCTATTACATTTATAAGAGTCATAGATAACCCTAGAAAGATTACAGCAGGCATAATACCTAGGAAAGGTTGGATACGTGTGCCATTGAGGAAAGGTAGGTGCGTGTCATTTAGATTAGCTCGCCATAATGGTGCCAATATATTATGGAAGAGAAGATCTTGAAGTGGGAGTATACTGCCACCTATAGAGAGAAATGAAACCAAAGATGGGCCACATATTATAACCCCTGGACTAATAGAGCTGCCAAAAGAGGGTGGAGTATTATAGATCGAAGGGATTGGGTTTGAGATATTATTGAAGGATGACACTAAATTCTCTAGATAAGTATATACATCATCAGATATCAAATTCCATTTATACATAACCTTAAGTTGCTGTTGAATCTGTTCTACACTAGTTTTATATTCCCTTTGAATATTTTGCAACTCATATTTTAATTGCTCTACCTCATCCAATGTTAGTTTTGCAATGGGTTCTTTGACTGCTCTTTTCTTATCTGGATCAAATTTATAGATGTAGACAATAGCTGGTTTATCCTCTTGAGATATTGTTTCCTTTACAATTTCTGCATTACCTTCTATTACTGAATTTGCATTCACTGAAAAAAGCAGGAATACTACTACGATTCCCCCCAAGATGTTAAGATATGTTTTCTTCATGTTTTCTCCTCCCACCTTTAATCTCAACATAGTTTTTATATATTTCTATAAATGTTATTCATTATAGAATATTTTTATGCCACTTATATTTAATATTGACTAATAAAGTTCGCTCTCCTGAATATCAATATTCGCTTTTTATTATGTTGTAGATAATCTTCTATAAAGAAATCCATCAATCCTCTCTGTGAATTATCTGATTATCTATTTGAGAGAAATTCCTTTTATATGTTCTCAAGTAATGATATTAGCTCTTTTCTTTAGATATTTCAATAACTCAGGTTGAAAGAAAGACTCTAAGTATTTTCTAGAGGTGTGTATGGATTGAATGCTGGATCGCCATAAAGAACATATTCTTGGAAAGAAGTATATTTCGCCTCCAAATGAGTACCATATCCTGAGTCTCCTCCTTCCCCACCGTTGTTACATAGTGGTGGATTCCACCAGAGTTCCCAATCTGCATCATATGGAAGATAGTTATTTTTAGCATCTCTAAAAGCTTTTCCAACGGTTGTATTGTCTTTAGCCATGTAATAACACATATCATTAAACATTTTCATTCCAAAATGAAAATCCGGATATATGCCATTGTCAACTTTTTTCTCCCATTGTTTATATCTAAGTTTAGTTCCCAACCATGTATCCCACATATGGTTTTTACCTGGCAGATACCCGCCAGGTATATTTGAACCAGTTGTAGATGCTATTAAAGCATTTACACCTGAATGCAATAAAGCTTGAGAGACAACATTCTCTGGATATATGCCAGTTATCTTTCCACAAATACAGCTTTCAAGCCATAGGAAGGATGGACCGAAATCTATCTTGGAGACTGAGCGGGTATTATATTCTCCAAGT
>QMTB01000029.1 GCA_003649845.1 Thermoplasmata archaeon
ATTCAAAACAGTTATATGTAACATTTATATTCCAGAATTCGGGAGTGTTAATTGTGTCTCTGAAGGATTTGGTAGAAATCGTTTTCCACGGCCGCGGTGGACAAGGTGCAGTTACAGCTGCAAACATATTTGTTGCAGCTGCTCTTCGAGATGGAAATAAAGGTGTACAGGCTTTTCCATTTTTTGGAGCAGAGAGAAGAGGAGCACCAGTTAGAGCATTCGCTAGGATATCACAAGAAGAAATTTATCTTAGAAGTGAGATTTATGAACCAGATATAGTAGTTGTTCTAGATGAAAGTATAATGGGAATAGTGGATCTTCTAAAAGGTTTAAAAGAAAATGGAATAATATTAATTAACAGTAGAAAGAGACCTAATGATTTTCCTTTTTCTGATAAATACAAGGTTGCAACTGTTGATGCAACAGGTATAGCTTTGAAACATGAATTACTTGTAGGGGGGATACCTGTTGTTAATACACCTATACTAGGAGCTATTCCAAAGATATTAGATAGAATAACCCTTGACTCCCTGCAGAAGGTTATAGCAGAGAAATGGAGTGGAAGCCTAGCTGAGAGGAATATATCAGCTACAAAAGATGCTTTTATGCAAGTAGAGGTGAGTTGATTTGAAGAAATATCCTATAATTACAAGTATATCTTATCCAAAAAAAGGAGCTATGGGTAAAACAGGTACATGGAGAGTTTTTAAACCAATTCTTGACCAAAATAAATGTGTGAAATGTTTACAATGCTGGATTTACTGTCCAGAGGCAACTATTATCAGAAAGGAGGATAACTCTGTTGAAATAGACTATGAGTATTGTAAAGGCTGCGGTGTATGTGCAAATGTATGTCCAACTAAAGCTATAACTATGGTTAGAGAGGGAGAAGAAAAATGAAGGTAATGATAGACACTGGAAATTATATCGCTGCAAAAGCTGCTATTATGGCTAAACCTAATGTAGTAGCAGCTTATCCTATCACTCCACAAACTACTCTAGTTGAAGGTATAGCAAAATATAAGGAGACGGGTGAATTCAAAGGAGAATATATATGTGTAGAAAGTGAACATTCCGCGATGAGTGCATGTATAGGTGCAAGTGCTACTGGAGTAAGGGTTTTTACAGGTACATCCTCCCATGGTCTACTACTTATGCATGAGATGCTACACTGGGCAGCATTATCGAGACTACCAATTGTAATGTGTAATATCAATAGAGTTGTAGGACCAGGATGGAATATATGGGCGGATGAAAATGATTCCATAGCTCAACGTGATACAGGTTGGATACAATTCTATGTATCTAGCAACCAAGAGATCTTCGATACAGTTATACAAGCTTTTAAGATAGCTGAACATGAGAAAATTTCACTTCCAATTATGATTAATTATAATGCGTTTATACTATCTCATACCTCTATGCCTGTTTATATACCAGAACAGGAGGAGATAGATGAGTTTATACCTAAACGTAAACCTACTTGGAAACTAGATGTTGATAACCCTATAACATTTGGTAACATCATACTACCTGATGCATATATAGAAGTTAGAAGAGATATGCAACGCGCTCAGGATTATGCTAGAAACTATATTAAAAAGGTTGCAGAGGAATGGAGAGAAAAATTTGGTAGATACCATGGGGATCTCATAGATAGATATAGATGCGATGATGCAGAATATATAATTCTAACAATGGGTGCCATTGGAGCAGAGAGTAGGATAGCTGTTGACAATCTAAGAGAAGATGGTTTGAAAATAGGTTTAGCACGAGTGAGGGTTTTCAGACCGTTTCCAAAGGAAGATATTGTAGAACTTAGTAAAAAAGCAGATTTTATTGTTATAGATAGAAATATATCTGTTGGAATGGGTGGTGCTTTATCAGCAGAAGTTAAATCCGCTCTCTATGGTAACTCTGATACAAAAGTTTACAGTTATATCGCTGGTTTAGGTGGAAAAGATGTTACTTTTAAAGATATAGAAAAGATGATTAGAAAGGTAGTTGATGGTAAAGTGAAAACCTTAGAATGGTACAGCTTGGAGGAATAATATGGCTATTAAAGATTTACCTCTTGAAGAACATTATATCCCTGGTAGTGCAGCTTGCCCCGGATGTCCAGCAAGTATGGCTCTGAGAATGGTATTTAAAGCCATTGGTAAGAAGATGATAATGGTTGTTCCTGCTTGTTGTACATCTGTCATTGAAAGTTTACATCCTTATACATCCTTTGATATACCTCTATTGAATATTGCCTTTGAAGCAGCAGCTGCAGCATCTAGTGGAGTAGCAGCTGCACTTGAAACTATGGGTAGAGATGATATCACAGTTGTAGCATGGGCTGGTGATGGTGGAACATACGATATAGGTCTACAAGCTTTATCTGGTGCATTTGAAAGAGGTACTAATTTCATCTATATATGTTATAATAATCAGATTTATTCTAACACTGGTATACAACGTAGCGGTGCTACTCCATATGCTGCTTGGACTACTACTACTGTAGGTGGTAAAACAGAGTTTCGTAAAGAAATGGGTGAGATAGTTCAAGCTCATCATATACCATATGTTGCACAAACCTCTATTGGTTACCCAGAGGATGTATATCGTAAAGTGAAGAAAGCTAAGGAAATTAAAGGTCCGAAATATATTGAAATTCTAGCTCCCTGCCCCCCTGGTTGGCGTTTCGATATGTCTAAAACAGCTGAAATGGGTAAATTAGCTGTTGAAACAGGAGCATGGGCATTATATGAAGTTGAAAATGATAAGATAACTTTTAATGGTAAAAGTAAACTTATACTTGAAGGTAAAATGAAGAGGAAACCAGTAGAAGATTGGCTGAAACTACAAGGTAGATTTAGACATCTCTTTGTTCCGGAGAGAGATGAGAAGAGATTAAAAGAGATAGAGGATCACATTGATATGTTATGGAGACGCTATAGAAGCTGGGTTGGAATAGAGAAATAAAAGAAGGAGTGTGAAAGAAACTATGGAGGCTAATAGATATGCATGCAATGGTGAAACAAAGCCTCCCCCTGCTCATACTCTGTGGATTCGGCGCTATTCTAACTGGAACTGCTTTTGGAAGTATGAGCAAGATATTTCAAAGTATCCCTGGTTTAATTGTAGTGATACCTGGTATAATAGCAATGCGAGGGAATATAGGTACTGCTCTTGGTTCAAGACTTGGTTCAGCTTATCATCTAGGTTTAATTGATATAGATAATCTATGGAATGAAGAGTTAAAACAAAATATCCTTGGTTCTCTCACTTTAAGTATACTTGTTTCTCTTATCATCGGCGTATTAGCTTATCTAACCTCTCTATTACTAGGTGTTCAAGCTAGTTTGATAAAACTTTTATTTATTGTTATATTAGGCGGTTTAATCTCAGCTGTTCTATTAACTATACTTACCATCCTTATCATCTATATTGTATTCAAAAAAGGTTTAGATCCTGATAATATAACCGGTCCAGCTCTTGCTACTTTTGGAGATATCATAACAATGCTATGTATAATTGCCAGTGCATATCTAGTAGAGGCGGTGGTATAATGTATAATTGGCGTATTATTGTTAGAAATGGTTTACCTCTACTTACTATAACTGCTTGTATGGAGATTATAGCTGGTCAACTATTACAAGTAGAAGAAACACTTTTGGTTTCTCTACCTATACTACTGGTAAGTATACCTGTAATTAATAGTATAGGTGGTAACCTTGGTAGTATTGTTGGTGCAAGACTTGCCTCTGGTTTACATATAGGTTCTATAGAGGTTAGCTTTAGAGACCCTGAACTTAGAGATAACATTATAATAGCTCTACTAATGGGTTTTATCACATATTTTATTCTTGCGATAGGTATTTATCTATTCTCTATGTTTATAGGTATAGAGGTTAGAAATATTAGTATGATAGAATTTATGAGTATAATCATCTCCGTTGGATTCCTACTCAGCTGCATTGTTATATTGGTAAGTGTAGTAACTGCTGTTATATCCTTCCGCAGAGGTATAGATCCAGATGATATGGTGGCACCAGTTGTCAGTACAACAGGGGATCTAATGGGTATATTATTTTTCTTATTTCTACTTCAAATATTTGGAGTTGGAATATGAAACGAAAAATATTTGGTATATTACAGAAGACAAAGAAGAATCAATGGAAACAAGAGGAATTCGAAGAATTAGAATATGAACCTACTAGTGTAAAAGAACTTTTAACTGAAATGAAGGATATCTCAGAACTTATCATAGATCTAGCTTATTCAGCAGTGTTATTCCATAATGAAGAAATCGCTGAAGAAGTAAAATATCTAGATGTAAGAATGGATAAACTAAACTATGATATACGTATGATGGCTATGATGGCTACTAGGACAAAGGAGGATGCAGAACAACTAGCTGGTATATTACAAGTTGCTGAAGCAGCAGAGAGTATATCTAATGCAGCAGGTTATATTATAGATCTATTATTCAGAGAGAAAACAGGTCCAATTCTCCCTAAAATCCTTAAAAAATCAGAGGAGCATCTCTATCGTATCAAGATTTCAAAGAAATCTAAAGCTTGTAATCAAAAGATAGGTGATATGAGAATACAAACAGAGACGGGTATGCGTGTTATAGCTATAAGACGGGGGAATTATTGGATATACAATCCACAAGCTGATACTACTCTACAAGCAGAGGATTGGCTTATAGTTAGAGGAAATAAAGATGGTTATGATGAACTTAAAAAATTTTTACATGGAGAGATGGAGGTACTAGATTGAAAGATAAAACAGTAGAGGATATAGTTTTAGAGATAAAAGATAAATCAGAACTTATGGTTGATTTGGCATACTCCTCGCTATTATATGATAATGAAACCATCGCTAGAGAGGTATATGATTTAGAAGATTTCATCGATAATTTATATCAAAATCTGCAGCGTAAAACATTACAGGATGTAGCAGATAAAAAACTTAGCGTAGAAGATGCTCTTGCTGTACTCAGACTAGCAGAGGCAGGTGAACAGATAGCAGATGCAGCACAGGAAATAGCAGATGTAGAATTAAGGGATGTAGAACTTCATCCGATACTTAGAATGAGTATAAGAGACTCAGATCAAGTATTTACAAGAGTAGAAGTTTCAGAAGATTCCATCCTATGTAATAAAACCTTAGGTGAATTAAAACTAGCTACTGAAACAGGTATGACAGTGATAGCTATGAGACACGGTAATAGATGGCTTTACGGTCCCAATAAAAACACTAGGATAGACCCTGGGGATATATTGTTTGCAAAAGGACCAGAGGATGGAGAGAAACATCTCATAGAATTAGCTAAAGGTTTAACTAAAGAAATCTAAAATTTTTTTTTATCATATACATCACATATAATTGTTCTTCCATATTCCCCAAATAACTCTTCTAGTTTTATAGTATCACCTATAGCAAAGATAGATTTACCTAACATACACATACTAGCCATACCATAATTCCACGCCTCCTCTACTATCCCTTTGATCTCCTCTGTTACAAGTTTGGTTTCCCTAGCGAACAACCAGGATAATTTAAAAAAATTTTCAACAGCAGGATTTCTAATTAATTCATCAGTACATCTTTTACCATATCTTTTAATCAAATTCATCTTCTCTTCATCGTTAAGTATCTCAGAGGTTTCTAACTCACCAGGTAATATACATAATACAATTTTATATCTCCCAGGTATATTCCTTACAATTCCAGGTATACCTGGTTTCTCTCTAATCTCTATACCACCATGATAACAGGCATTTACATCACCTAAACCAGTTTGA
Organism: Thermoplasmata archaeon; assembly: GCA_003649845.1. Lineage (GTDB taxonomy): Archaea > Thermoplasmatota > E2 > DHVEG-1 > DHVEG-1 > B44-G15. The sequence continues at coordinate 5,799 of QMTB01000029.1, forward strand.
TGTATTATCTCTGATTCATGGGCTATAGATAATGCTACCATAGGATTTATATCCAGTAACCTTGCAATAGCTAGGCTTGCACCTAACGCACTAGCAGCGCTTATACCAAAACCATGTGCCATAGGTAGATCAAGATTGTTCTCTACAACTATATGCATATTTTTAGAATCAATGAGTTTCCTTACACAATACTCTATCAAAGAGGATTTTACTTTACTATTATCTATATATGTTTCAATGATCTGCTGAGATGAATCCTCTATATAAACTGTTGTTTTTACTCCCAATGATAGGTTTATACCTGCTCCTCTTGAACCAGATTTCAGAGGATCTTCATCTATAAAAGGTTCAAAGAAACCAGATATATGTGCTGGTATGAAAACACTGGTTTTCATTATTTTTTCCTCAAGATAACATCATATATCCTATCAGCTAAAATCTTCTTTAATCCTTTAAAATGATGAATTTCTTTATCTTTATCTATAATATTTATCTCGTTTTCATCTTTTCCAAAAGCATCTACAGTATTTGTAACTATATAATCTATATTATATTCATCTAGGAGTTTTTTTCCTTCTTCAATAGATTCCTTAAATGTTTCTTCTACTTTAAATCCCACTATTATAGATTCAGGGTTTCTCTCTCTAATCTTTTGTATTACCCTTGGAGCAGGAATTAATTTTATCATTAGTTCTTCTCTACCTGATGGAATTTTACCTTCCACCTTCATTGGTAGATAATCTGATAATGCTGCACATACAATTATAATATCAAAACCTTCCATACTATCATTTTCTATAAGTTTCAATAAATCCTTTATAGATTCAAAACCAACTGTTGATATAAAAGATGGAGGTGATTGAGAGTTTACACCATACCATAGTTTTACATCTCCATATCTATAGAATGCAGTTTCTGCTAATGCTAATGCTGTTTTACCACTACTCCTATTGGTGATACTTCTCACATCATCTATAGACTCAGAGGTTCCTCCACCTATAATCAATATATTTTTATTCTCTAAATCCCTCCTTCCAGTTAACCTAATACTCCATGCTACTATGGTATCAACATCTGCTATCTTAGCTTTTGTTTCCATTATTATTGGTTCAATAAACTGTATTCCTTTATCCTTACATCTATCAATATTTTCCTGTATAAATTTATGATCATACATCGATCTATGCATAGCAGGTACGATTAGTATTGGAACACCTGATCCAAGTGCTGTTGTTGCAAAAGTAGTTACAGGAGTATCATCTATCCCATGAGCGATTTTTGATATAGTATTTGCTGTACAAGGTGCTATTAATAATAGATCCGCTGGATTTTCAACCTTCCCACAGAAAACTACATGTTCTGTTTCACCAGTGAGATCCACTATTGGTCTATATCCTGTTGCAAACTCTAATGCATAGGGATGTATAATCTTAGTAGCAGAAGGTGTCATAACAGGTATAACTTCTGCTCCATGTCTAATGAGTTCTCTAGCTAGTTTTATAGTTTCAACTGCTGCTATACTACCAGTGACAGCGAGAACGATTTTTTTATTTAAAAGTAAACTACTTTTACTTCCTCTTATCTCATCAGATGGATGCATCTAACATCACTTATCTTACAACTAATACAGATACACTGGCATATCTAACAATTTTATCTGTAACACTTCCAAGTAGAAATCGTCCTTCTTTACCATATCCTTTATACCCTAAAACTATGATATCCACTTGATGTTTCTTTGCAGATAAAAGTATTTCATCTGCAGGATCACCTGATTCAACATCGATACTCACCTCCTTAGCATAAGGTTTAAGTTTCTCTGCAACCTCTGATAACTCTTCCATTGCTCTTTCTTTAAAAGTACCTGGTTTAACTATTGAACTAAGATCAATAGTAGGTAACAACATCTTTGTGAAAGAAGATTCCAATAACTCTCCTGGTATAACTGTTATCAATATAATCGTATCTTCTTTCCCAACTAGTTTAGTAGAGAGTTCCACTGCTTTTTTAGATGCTTCTGACCCATCATATGCAACTAATAGTTTCTTCATATCTTCTATGCAATAATTATCCTATTCTAAAAGATTTCGAAACCTACTGATTAACTATTGAGATAGATATGCTAGTAGATTAGATAGAGGCATACCTTGATGCCACCTCATAATATAATTACCTGTTTTACTCTTCTCAAGTACAGGTAGATGATTATGAAGAATTTTAACTCTACCTGTTAGATTAGAGACATCAAAAGTAAATATACGCCAACAATCACCTCTATAGTTTTTCAATCGAAAAGCATACAATGGCAGGGTACCTGTTTTCTCACATAAAATACGCATACTCTCAGCTTGTTGCTGTAATTTACCGTTCATACTGCTGAAATGAAGAGTATCATCAGCACTTGTTTTAATCTCTATAAGCATAGATATATCTCCTCTAACCGCTACGAGATCTACTCCAAAGGATCCTGCTGCTCTAATTACTGCAAAAGGTTTCTTCATTATACTTAGATAATTTTCTTTTTCAATCAAATTACAAGATTTAGTCACCTGCGTTAAAACTTTTTTTTCTCCCTCTAGAATACCTTTAAGTTCTCGTTCATATTGACTGCTATTCATCCTATCCCAAATTAGAAATGGAGCGAAAGGTTTTAATGGTATCGACAAATTGCTACCCTTCTGAAAACTCTTCAGGAGAATTAGAGATGAACAAAGGAGACATTATTGTAAGAGAAGCAATGAAGATGAATCCTGTTACAGTTAGTCCAGATACTACTGTTCAAGAAGCAGCTGAATTAATGAGGAAACATAGAGTAGGGAGCTGCATAGTAATAGTCGAGAAACCTATTGGTATCATAACAGAACGTGACATTGTTCATAAAGTTGTTTCACAGGATTTAAAAGCTAGTGATGTTAAAGTTAAAGACATCATGAGTTCTCCTATAATTGTTATAGATCCATATAAATCAATAGAAGAAGCTATGAGAATTATGGCTAATGGTAACATTCGAAGGTTACCTGTTATAGAGAATGGTGAACTTGTAGGTATAATAACTCAGAGGGATATAGCTAGGATTTCCCCTGTATTACTAGAGATTCTAAGAGATATGTCAGGAGTTAGTAGAGAAAATTATCTGAAAGAACGAATCTACTCAGGTAAATGTGAAGATTGTGGTACACTTTCAACGAGACTTAGATTAGTTGACGGTAGACTACTCTGCGAAGATTGTATAGATGCATTGAGATATGAATAAAAAATGAAGGGAGAAGAGAAAAAATGAAAGTAAGAGATGTTATGACAAAAGATGTTATCTATGTTGACAAAGATGTAGATTTAAGATACGTGTTAAAGCTGATGAAGAAACATAATATTACAAAGATACCTGTATTGGAGGATAAAAAAATTATTGGTGTAGTAACTGATAGTGCTATAGCATTTAAGTTAGGTGCTATTAGAAGTCGTGGTGTACCAGCATCTAGACTACACGCATCATCTGTTATGGAAAAAGAAATTGAAACAGTGTCACCAGATGAAGATGTTTCAACTATCCTTGCAACAGTTGGAGAACCAGGTCCAACTATGCTACATGTTATAGATAATGATACACTAGTTGGTGTTGTAACAAAAGCAGATCTCCTACCTCTTGTAGATAGTACACAAAGCGTTGAAGAGATAATGCAGAAAAATCTACATTATGTATCACCAGAAGATAGAGTTATACACGCTAGACGGAAGATGATTGATGAAAACATCGCTAGACTACCTGTTATAAATAATGGTATACTTATAGGAATGGTATCTGATGTCGATATCGCCTTTGCTATAGCTGATATCAAGAGATCCTTCCCTCTAGGTAGACAGAAACATCAATTAGATGAACTATTAGTTAATGATGTTATGAGGAGACCAGCTATCTCTATAAACTATGATAAAACAGTTACCGATGCTGCAAAAGTTATGATGGAGAATCATGTTGGTGCACTACCTGTTATGAAAAACGGTAAAATAGTAGGAATAGTTACTAGAACAGATCTACTTAAAACCATAACCCTCTAACTTTTTTATTTCCTATAGGATACAACTGATTTTTCTTTTAATCTATCCTACTCTTACTTTAAAAGTGTGAAGCATATCAACATCTAGATTAGAATAGTTAAATTCACTTCCATCTGGAGATATAACCTTTAATATCTACTTTTTCAGTGTTTCCAAGGCCATGAAGTCAGTGCGAACCTCATCGTATCCTAGAAGATTTTTTTTACCAGCTTCATATACTATTACTTTGGCTCTTATTAAAATAACATTACTTCCATTCATTTGAACATTTATATCTACCCAGTGATTATTTGTTTTAAGATTATTTGAGATATATCCGGGATATTATCCATACCCTTATATCCACCAGCATTTCCATCGATCACTACTATATCTAAGAGACCATCATGGTTTAAATCTCCATATGTGATGTCTCTGTCGCCTCCTGTAAGACCATGAATTTTGCTATCTATTTCTTTGAAGGTTTTGTTTCCAAGATTTTTAAAAGAGATGAACATAGAGATAAGGTGTTTCATCTAGATTACAACGGTTGACTAATGCTAGATCTACCCAACCATCATTGTCGAAATCAATAGATATCCCAGCAGCTAGAGATCACTTAACTCATTCCTCAACTGATGGATCATTAAGGTATCCAAATCGAGCCTCTTCTGTTCGATCTATAAATTTAACCTCACCGTTTTCACATACATTTCCAAAAAACTTTTACTGCTGTAGTAATTTTCCTTGCAACCTAACCCTATGATCTGATCGTATAAATGCTCCTACAAGCACCTACTCCCTCATTTCCTAGGTTTCTATATGTAAATGTTCCATCGCCGTTATTACTCATTACATCAGGTTTTATCTTCCTGTGCAAGGTATTAGATCAATCAGACCATTCTTATTGAAATCGTGTTCACCCCACCCTATGGAGCTAGTTGTTTCTATAACATTGTATTCTTGGAAAGTACCATCGCCATTATTATGTATAAGATAGATTTTTTTATGAACTAGCTATTGCAATATCTAGAAAACCATCGTTGTCTATATCTATTAGAGCTGCCGATTTTTCTGCTTCTCCATCATGAGTATAGGCTAGTTTGAAATATTGCGCACTTTACTGGAGAGACCAAGGAATTCTATTAGAGCTGGTGTGATAACCTTATCCCTGGGATTTCCAATCGCTTTATTTACCTCTGAATGAGAATAACCAGTAGCGTAGATAAGCTCAGTGTATACACCTGCATTTTTAAGCTTTTCAACAAAGCATTCAGTTAAGTTGATTCTTTTTTCTGATCCTCGTGTGACAACAAAGAATAATGGTATTGATTTCCCAGGTTCAACATGGTTTATTGGAGAAGCAGCATCCCATACCTTTGGATCAATTCCAAAAGCATTCATATAGAGGAGAGATACTGACTGGGATTCATTTTCAATTCTCTCTCTTATATCATATGCTGCAGTATCTAAACTAACGACATATTTCAGCAGGCTAAGATTTAACCCATATTCGTTTAAAAAAGATTCATTTGTTGCAATTGTTGAAACAATTCCTGCTCCAGCGGAATGACCCATTAGAGATATATTATTAGGATCTCCACCGTATTCAGCAATGTGTTCATGTACCCAATAGATAGCAGCAGCTACATCTTGTTCATGTATAGGATATTTGACACGATTAGGGTCAAAATCTTGAGGATCAGAGGGTATATCATATGGAGAGAGACGATAGTTTACAGTTACAAATATCCATCCAGCGTTTATAAACAAAGGTATCTTATATTGAAGATTATTTGCTTTATCCCCTGTTCTCCATCCACCTCCATGAACCCATATCATCACTGGAAATGGATTATCTAATATATCTCCTAGAGAATCATGTTTTTTTATTATATCTCTTGGAAATTGATTTGTTTTTAGAATTGAATCTATGTCAAATTTTGGTACATATAGATCAAGTGATATCAGATTAGGGTCAACATCTGAGATATTCTCATATTGAATATTAGAGTATTTGATATAATCTGTTTCATTATTAATACAACCGCTGAATAATGTTATCATTGATAGTATTAGCATTATCGAAATTGCAAATA
>QMTB01000030.1 GCA_003649845.1 Thermoplasmata archaeon
AATAACCTCTCAGGTATCTACTAAATCTATTGAAGGAAAAATACTTAGGAGGTATCTAATTGCTTCTATATTTAAATAGGTTGCATGTTAAATGTAAGATAGTCTCCTATATCCAAACCATTTTTTAGGGGGAGAGCATTTGTATTTTAGTTTTTACATCTTTTTTTGTATATCTCGGTAGATACGGAATATTTAAATAATCTGTCTCATATTAAATTTTGTGTTCTATGGTATCTCTTTTATCCTCAGAGAAAAAGGTGATATTATATGAAAAAAATTATCCTAGTCCTGCTGATGGGGTTATTTGTAGGTTCAAATATCTGGAGTAGCTATATTGTTGTCTCAGAAGATTCTCATTATGCTACTATAACTATCCACATAGGTGATAATAGTTATAATATTGTTATTGATATACCAATACCATCTTTTAGTTCTATTAATACTGCTAATGGAAGTTTTACGCTGATTAACTCTCCTAATAGTGGGGAGTCTACAGTTGTAGGAGAAGCTAATCTACCGAAGATTTATCAGTTAATTGAAGTACCTTCTCTCAAAGTTTCATCTATACTGGTTTCTGATGAGAAATGGAATGAGTTATCTCTTGATAGCATAGGTTTACCTAAAATGGTTTACCCCGTTCAGCCTTCTAGAATAAAATCTTCTATGTCATCTCAAGATTTTACTATGAACTATTCATATTACTTCCTAGATGTTTTTACTCCATCTATGACCGCTAGGATTCTTGAGAAAGGTGCTTTTAGAGATAGAAACTGTATTTTATTAGAGCTTTCATCTATTAAATATAATCCAGCTAAAGGTATCATTAAAATACTTACTTCATGTAAAATAGATATATATCTAGATGAGGAAAAAAATAACACTATTGTCCATAGAAATCTTGAATCTAAAACATTTAATCAACTACTTTCAACTATTGTCTATGGTTATTCAGATAGAAATTATCCTGATGATGAATCTGAGGGTTATCTTATAATTACTACTGATGATTTCTATAGAGAAATCCTTCCATTTGCAGAGTGGAAAGAAAAACAGGGTTATACAGTTACAATAGTAAATACATCTATAATCAATGAGAATCTTACCTCAAAAGAATTATATGAATTCATAAAAACAGTTTATAATACCTGGGGTACTCCACCAGTGTATCTGCTACTAGTTGGAGATGTAGAAGAGATACCAACTTTTATAGGTGAACACTCTGGTACCGCTACAGATCTATATTATACTCTAATGGATACTGATTTCTTCCCAGATATACTTATTGGTAGATTTCCAGCTTCCAGTAAAGAACAGGTTGATATAATGGTGAATAAAACCATTTTATATGAACAAGGTAGATTCTCTCAATGTTATATTAAACAAGCAGCATTCCTAGCATCTATGGATAACCATTATATCTCTGAGAGTACTCATAATTATGTTATCGAACATTATATGATACCGCATAATTTTAGCTGTGATAAACTATATAGCGCTGCATATAGAGCTACTACAGATCAAGTATTTGATGTTTTAAATGATGGTAGAGGATTAGTAATATACTCTGGTCATGGGAGTCCTGGTGAATGGGCTGATGGACCAAGATTTACTCAAAATGATATTAGAAATCTTAGAAACCATGAGATTTATCCTTTTATATGTAGCCATGCTTGTCTAACAGGTAAACTTAATTTTGAAGAATGTTTCGGTGAAACATGGCTTAGAGTACCTGACAAGGGGGCTGTTGCCTTCTGGGGTTCATCCGCATTTACTATGTGGAGGGAGGATGATTTACTTGAAAAATATATGTTTTCAGCGTGGTGGGATAAAGATATTAGAGATATCGGTGGTATGACTTCTTCTGCTTTAGAAGAATTATATCTTCATTATGGAGGTGGGAAGAATAGTAAATACTATATGGAATGTTACAACATATTAGGTGATCCATCTTTAAAACTATGGGAGAATAATCCTCTCACAGCAGATTTCAGTTTCAAACAGATAGCTGATGATGAAGGCTTTACTATCTCCTTCTCTGATGAATCCTATGGATGTATAAACTCTATAAAATGGGATTTCGACGATGGTAATATTAGCGAGGAGAAAAATCCTATTCATCATTATTCTTATAAAAGATGTTATAATGTTACTTTAACTGTAGAGAATGAAGATGGAATTAGAGATATAATAGAGAAAAGTATTACACCGATAAATATAACCTCCCCAGGTAATGGTTTATACGTTTTTGGATTGAAGATATTAGATATAGATAGAACAATAATTATCGGTTCACTTAAAGTTACAGTTGAATCATATGATGAATCAAATATAGATTATATAGAATTCCTAGTTGATAATATATCAAAGGATGTAGTTAATCAACCTCCCTTCGTCTTTACATGGGATGAAAGTTCTTTCGGTAAACACAATGTTAAAGCTATTGCTCATACTTATGGTGGAATAGTTTTTGATATAAGAAACGATATCTTTGTAATAAACATTTAAAAAATAGAGATTTTACATGAAGATTATACCTCTCCACTAGGAGATGATATTTTTCTACTGAAATTGTAACCTCATATTTTTTTGTTAACCTAGTTTTACTGGAAAAATTCATTATACTCTTAAGTAAGTAGTTGATACCCTTCTAATGAAAAATGGGTTATGAAGTTATTATTCAAGCTCTATGGCTTATACTACCGGCGTATGTTGCAAATGCTAGTGCTTTACTATTAGGTGGTGGTACACCTATTGATTTCGGTAAAACATGGTATGATGGTCGTCGTATCTTGGGGGATGGAAAAACCTGGGAGGGTTTATTCTTTGGAACACTTATGGGTATAACAGCAGGTTTTGGTTTCTCAGCTCTTGCAAAATATGCTGATTCAATTAATTTCCCTATACATATCGATGACTTCACAGGATTCCCCATGATGATACCTATTATATTCTCTATATGTTTTGGTGCCCTAATTGGTGATATCCTTGAGAGTTTCTTTAAAAGACGAGTTGGGAAAGAGAGAGGTGAGGATTGGATACCCTTTGATCAAATAGATTTCATATTAGGTGTACTACTATTTAGCTTCCTTATGAGTAGCTTACTTCATCTAATGGGTTTCTTATCATTTAACTGGTTTCTAAAAAGTTTCACTGTTTCACACATAATTGTTCTACTTATATTAACTCCATTTATCCATCTATTCTCAAATTATATCCATAGAAAAACCATATCAAGAAAGAGACAAATGATTATATAAAAGGAATATATATTTGGTTTATATAGAAGAAGATTATGTGGGTGGAGTATGAGCTTGGATGAATCAACTATGAATGAAGAACTTAAAAAATGGTTGAAGGAAACTAGAAAAGACTATCAAGAACAAAACAAATTATCACCTGGGAAACCAACTGGTTTATGTAGTATATGTGGCGAGAGAAAAGCTGAGATATTCTGCATTAAATGTGGTAGACCAGTATGTTCATCCTGCTCCTTCTCTCTCATAGGTGTATGCAAAGAATGTGTACCTAAAGAGATAGCTGAGAAATGGGAAGGTAAAAGACCTGATTGGGAGAAGCTATTGGGAGTAGAATGGGTTGAATAAAATTAGAATTTCTGATTTCAACTATCTGCTGAGGATAATTGTATACTTTAGTATCTTAAGATATATATAAAATAGAAAGGTGATGCAAAAAGATAGATTGATAAAAAGAATTCGAGAGGAGATCTAGAAATGAAGGCATCTAAAAGTTGGCGGGAGAAGTTAGAGAAGGAAAACCCTAGCCATGGTAAAATAGTTAAAATACTTATACCAAAACCACTTGATGTTGAAGCTTTGATACGAAAGATTCCTACGGGTAAACTAGCTACCCTAGGACAAATTATGGATAAACTCGCCAGAGATGCTAATGCTGATAAAAGCTGCGCTAAGGTAACTGGGATTTTTCTACGTATCATTGCAGAGGCAGCTGAAGAAGATATTGAACATGGAGAGGAAATTATAACGCCTTATTGGCGGGTAATTAGAAATGATGGTAGTTTAAATGAAAAATTTCCTGGCGGAGTAGAGAAACAAGCTCTACGTTTGAAAGCAGAGGGACATAACATTGAGCTAGGTAAAGGAAAGCCTAAGGTAGTAGATTTTGAAGATAGACTACATCTTTTTGAATAGTTATAGATTTTTCAATCTAATAATCCTTCTCTTCTAAGACGTTGTCCCTCTACGTATAACCCCCACATTGCTCTAGCTGTTCTCCAACTACTAGGATAGATTGGTACTCCTGCTGATTTTAGATCATATACTAGATCTTCATATTCTCTACCGCCAACCCATGTGGCTAGTATAGGTTTTCTATATGCTTCGTGTAGTTTACGTTCTCTTATCATTTTTAGTATTGCTCCAGTGAATTCTCTAGGTCTAGCGTATCCTCCATGTACTGATGCTACTATTACACCATCAATATTTTCATCTTCAAGCATTGCTTTAGTAGCTGCTTCATATCTATAGAAACCTGCATCTGCTACTAAGTCAACTGGGTTATTAGGTTTAACTAACTCTGGTAGTATTTTATCGATCTTCTCATATGTTTCATCTGATAGTTTAGGTACATGGAGTCCATTATCTTCACAAGCATCTGTAAGTAGTATACCTAATCCTCCACCATTTGTTATTATACCTACTCTATTACCTCGCATAGGGGGTTGACCAGCGAGTGCCCTTGCTATATCAAATAGTTCGACGATATCTCTACATCTTATACCACCTGCTTGTTTGATTGCAGCGCTATATATTTGATCACTACCCGCCATAGAACCAGTATGAGAAGCTGTTGCTCTAGCACCTGCTTTACTTCTACCTGCTTTTACAACTAAAACAGGTTTCTTACAAGCTTTAATACTATTCATAAATTTTCTACCATCTTTCACTGCTTCGATATATAAACCTATAACCTTGGTATCTGGGTCTCTACTAAAATATTCTATAAGATCATCATCATCTATATCTAGCTTGTTACCAACACCTATTATCTTTGATACACCTACAAACTCATTATTTGCTAGATATATCATACCTATTCCTAGTGCTCCACTCTGACTGATTAGAGAAAGATTACCTTTCCTAGGTTCACCGAATACAAAAGATGCATCAAGTCCATCTGAAGCATTTTTATAACCCATTGTATTAGGACCTAGAACACGGATTTTAGTATCCCTAATTAAATCTTGTATTTCTTCTTCTAATTTCTTGTTACCAACTTCGCTGAATCCAGATGAGATTATTATTATATGTTTAACTTTCTTCTCTATAGAATCTCTTACTATTTGTGGGACTATCTTAGCTGGAACGCATATCAAAACAAGATCAATAGGTTTGGGTACATCTGTTAGTTTATGATAACATTTAAGCCCGAGGATTTCCTCCTCATGAGGATTAATAGGATATAGATCACATGGATAGTCTGAGATTAAAATATTTTTAAGAGCCGCATGTCCTATCTTCCTTGAATCTCTTGATGCTCCTACAACAGCGATACTTTTTGGTTTAAAAAAACTATCTAAATCATATTTCATTTTCCTATTCCACCTTTTTATATATAGTGTTTCATGATTTCAATTATCTCTCTACTTGTTTTTGCATTCCTATACTCCTCTAAAGGTTGTCTATTAAGAGTTATGAAATGTGGGCCCCATTTATAGATGTTTAGAATCTCTTCTGCTTCTTCGATATGATCTAGTATATATAAAGCTGCAGCAAAAGCTTCTATAGTAGAGAGTTTAAAAGGTTTACCATAGTTTACAGGGTTAACAGCTACTAGATATGGTAATGCTCTAGAGTATCTTTTTCCACTAAGTATTGAAAAATTTTCTTCAGCTGTTTCCCAAGAACAATCAACAGCTAGTATACCATTTTTCTCTGCAATAGTTTTATCCTCTCTTGATAAACTCTTCTTTGCAAAAGGATTTAAAAGTATCAAACCACTGGGAATCCTATATATATTCTTCTCCAATCTAGCTAATCTAAATTTATCTAGTTTCCTAGCAGTACATTTCTTTGGATCATCCTCTAGGGTATGATAGATATATAAAGGTATTTTATTCATATTTCACCAGATTTTTACATCAAATACATAATGATTTATACCAGGTGCATAGGATTTAACCTTTCTATATCTAATCATCTCTACTTTTCTATTGAATATCTCTGCTTGTTCTGTTAGATAATATAATGGTTTATCAGGTATATCTTCCTCTGGAAAAACATCATGATAATGGATGAAACCCTTATGATTCCTTAAACATTTTATAGCAGTTGATATAAACTTATATGTATCTCCGAAATATCCCATAATCACTCTATCAGCAATATCTTCTATAGTTTTCTCTCTATTATCTCCAAGGATGGGTTTAACTATATCTGTCACATGGTTTAATACTATATTTTTACATAGATAATTATATGCTATAGGATTTATCTCATATGCATATATCTTTTTTGGTTTACTATACACTGCTATTGGAATAGTAAAATATCCTATTCCAGCGAATAAATCTACAACAACCTCTTTAGGATTAGAAATAGTAGATATCCTTATTCTCTCATCTATATTCCCTGATGAAAACATTATACGCATAGGGTCTAACATAAAACGTATGCCATTTTCTATATGAATCGTTTCTGTATCTTTAGAACCATAGATATATTCTACAACAGGTATTCTCTCTACTCCTCTAATACCTCCTATATCATTTAAGACAGTTTTACAAGATAAAACATTTGCATACACTCTAGCAATATCTTTCTCATAATTTTTCAATTCCCTAGATAGTTTTAATATTAATACATCTCCTATCTTCTCCCATTTCCTAGGTATTCGATCTAATAAATCTTTAGGAAGTATTTCTCCTAGATTAGATTTTATTTTATCAAATGGTGTGATCATCCTAATTTTTTAAATAAAACTACGGAGTCTATATATATTTGGGTATTAACTCTTATTTACCTGGTTTTCTATTATTTAATTTAACATGCATCTTTTCCCATATCAACCTAGAAAACATCAAACAGAGATTATACAGCTTATCTCTGAGGTTCTATCTAACCATAGGCATCTAGTTTTAGAATCCGGCACTGGCTCAGGTAAAACTGTTTGTGCTCTAACCGCTGCTTTAGAATATGCTTTGAATTATGATAAAAAAATTGTTTATATCACTCGTACAAACTCCCAGCAGCAGCAGGTTCTATTAGAATTAAGAGCTATTAGAGAGCATGCTGAAGAATCTTTGAAACCTAGGCTTTTTGGAGTTGGTATCCAAGGTAGAGCAAATATGTGTTTACAAGCAAGATATAACACAGAGTTATCTCAGGGTACTGCTGAGGAGTTATCAAAGTTTTGTGCAGCTGAAAAGAAAAAGGTTCACACCTCTAGGAAGGGCTGTAAATATTATAGAAATGTAATTGAAGATGAAGAAAAAGTTGAAGAAACCTACAGATGGGTTAGAGAGAAACTACCCTATGTTGAAGATTTCATAGAATATTGTGATCGTAAAGATCTCTGTCCATATGAGATTAATAAAGAACTTATAAGAGATGCAATACTAGTTGTAGTGCCATATATCTATGTTTTCAATCCTATAATCCGTAACATGTTACTTGACTGGCTTAGTAGAGATGAGGATGATTTGATTCTAGTTGTAGATGAAGCCCATAATCTACCAGATTATCTCAGAGATTTATTCTCCTCTCAACTTAGTTACTGGATGCTTAAAGCTTGTATAGAAGAGGTTAAAACCTATGGAGATCCCAAGGTTTCTATTAGTCAGATTTCTGTTTCAAAGTTTTGTAAAACTCTATCTGAGATTATACGAGATCTTAGAGATACCTATGTTTATAGTATACTTGAAGATGGTATTAGAAATAGAAATGATAAACAAGATGCATTCTTGCCATCCCATGAATTTGAAACAGAGATACTATCTAGACTGAGCATAACTAGTAAACAGTTAGATCAAATTATAGAAGATCTACTAGTTTTTGGAGAAAAGATTCAAGAATATAAACAACAACAAGGTAAACTCCCTAGATCTTATGTACATCATCTAGGTGAATTCCTTGAATTCTGGATGAATCTTGAAAGTGAACAATATGCTAAATTAGTTGTTGATGCTTCTAATGGTAGAAATCCTCGTATTGAAGCTTATTGCTTAGATCCATCTATTGGTGCTAGTGTTATAAAGAAATTTCATGCAACAATACATATGTCTGGTACATTGCAACCTCTAGAAGAATATAGGGATTCTATGGGTTTACCAGGAGATACTATTTTATCATCTTTTCCATCTCCTTTTCCAAAGGAAAACCGTAGAATACTATATGTAACTGATGCTACAACAAAGTATGATGAGATTATTAAAGATAGAGATATTGCTGGTAGGATAGAGAATTATATATCTAGTGTATGTAACACTTTTCCTCGTAATACAATGGTTTTCTTCCCTAGTTTTAATATACTTTCTATGTTTCAATCAAAAGATTTTTTCAAGAAAATTAGGCGATCTGTATATGTTGAGGAGCAGAAGATGTCGCAGTCTGCACTTATGGATTTAGTTTCTGATTTTAAATCACATGGCGCTAAAGATGGTGCAACTATGTTTTCTGTAATGGGTGGTAGAATAAGTGAGGGTATGGATTTTCCAGCTTCTCAACTAGAGATAGCTTTGATAGTAGGTATACCATATCCTAAGCCAACGGCTAGGCAGCGTGGATTACAACACTATTATGAGATGAAATTTCGTAAAGGCTGGGAGTATACCGTTGAAGCACCAACAGCTCGTAAACTTGTTCAGTCAATAGGTCGTCTGATAAGAGATGAAAATGATCGAGGTATAGCAGTTATACTTGATTGGCGTGCAAAACGTTTTAAGAAATATCTAGAAGATCTTAGAGAATCAAAAGATTTGATAAAAGACATACAAAAATTTATAGAGAATTAGATTTTTGATGAACTAGGTTTCTAATGATTGAGCTATTAGAAAAATTGAAGAAAAATTGATTTTAGATCTTAGATAACAGCATCCTCTGAATAAATGGTGGTAGTAGGTTTAACGAGAATGGTTTTGGAAAAGTAACACGCAAAGGATCAGACATAACACTCTCCCAACCATGACTATCGATAGCCTTAACAGTGATATTATAGACACCTCGTGGAGCATGAGTGAAGACAGTGAAACTAACAGTTTCACCAGACTGGTATGGTCCTATCCAACCGCTAACACCTATACCCCAAGCAACAACAAAATAATAGATATCATCATCCTCAGGATCAACACTAGAAATATTAATCGTATAAGGCTTATTGATCTTGGCAGTACTAGAACCAGTTACAATAGGTTTACTAGGTGGCTTATTATCAGGTACGATTTTAAGAAGCCAAACTTCACTCCTGTTATCACTGATGAAAGAACTAGTACCACCTACTACTATATAACTACCATCATTGATAACGTCAACAAAGTGACCGCCATCATATCCACTCCCACCTAGAATTCTACCCCACTCCTTATTACCATACTGATCTGTCTTAATAAGCCAGAGGTCTTCATCACCATACCTACTATAAGAATAAGTACCACCCACTATAATATATCCTTCATCAATGGTTTCCTTAACGCAATAAGCCTCATCCCAGCTACCACCACCAAAACTCTTATTCCAAACCATATTACCCTCACTATCTGTTTTTATAAGCCAGATATCATCACAACCAAAACGATCAAACTCACCAACTATAATAAAACCACCATCCCTGGTTTCCTCAACCCAATGTCCCTCATCGCAACCTTTACCACCAAAATATTTCTTCCATAACATATTACCCTGGTTATCTGTCTTAATTAACAAAACATCTCCACTTTTCTCACCAGATACAGAAGAA
This sequence comes from Thermoplasmata archaeon, assembly GCA_003649845.1. GTDB lineage: Archaea > Thermoplasmatota > E2 > DHVEG-1 > DHVEG-1 > B44-G15. The sequence goes on from QMTB01000030.1 coordinate 9,931, forward strand.
ATAGCATAACCAACAAGTATATATCCACCATCACTAGTTTGTTGAAGGGACTCTGCTCCACCTGCAAAACTACCAGTGTTAAAACTTTTATCCCACACAATGTTACCCATATCATCTGTTTTAACCAACCAAACATCCCCTGAAGTAGAACCACATAAAATATAACCATCATCACTGGTTTGATGAACACACTCGCCAGTCTCATCTGAGAGAGTACCTAATATTTTATCCCAAACCAAATTACCATCACGATCTGTTTTAATAAGACGCATATCCCAACTACTACCATAATAGGTTCCTACCAAAATGTATCCACCATCATTAGTCTCCTCAACATAACTAGCATCACTATTCTTATGACCAAATGTTTTCATCCAAATCAAATTACCTATATCCTCTGTTTTTATCAACAGAGGTCTATCAGAGATACCATTGGAAAGCACTACCTCTCCAGCTATAATATATCCTCCATCACTGGTTTCATGGACACAATAACCATTATGATAAAGATAGCTGTCACTATAAGTATGATTCCATTCACCATCATTGTTAGGGTTAGACATTGTTATGGAAGGATCTTTGTTAGCAAGGTTACTTTTCTCTTCGTTTGATAAAAATTTATGTGACATGGAAATAGGTATTAAGAGTATAAAAGAAACTATTATAATTGGAATTATCCTACTTTTCATATTCATATTACAAAGCCTCCAAATTCTATACATCTATTTAGTCTAGGATATTTTATATATATATTTCTATAGAAAGCAAAAAAGAGGGAGAGAGGTGATAAGCTGTTATTATGCTTAGTCATTGTCATGTTGAAGTGGGCTGCCACTAGGTGTACCAGAAATCAGTTGAACCTGTCCATATTCTGCATGTTCTATCTCCCAACCTCTAACAGGGCCTAGATCAGGGGTATTCTCTAGATATCTATTACCTTGGCTGCCCTGGAAATACGCTGCCCAAACAAGTTCAGTACAATAATATTTCTTAGCCCAAGATACTGGATGAGAAAACCAATATATCCAGGTCCCCGTATTACCACTACCACCACGGGGAGGAAGAGCACCATACCACCACTTATCCTTACCATTTAGATCTGGACTATCCTTAACTTGCTTACGAAGCCCAAATTGAGAATCACTATCATAGGGAAGATTTACCTTACTCTCAGCAAATTTTATGGTATCTGCTACCATATCCCCGTGTTTTTTCCTTGGTATGGAGTTACTCTTACGACCACCATTTTCGTATAACCGCCGTGTTCTTGATAGACACGATCCATTGCTTGATCCCATGTTTCATTTAATACCCCCGGTCCATCAGCATCAATTACTCTATACGTACCATCACTACATCTACCTAAATAGAGCATAGCATGTTGATAGGTAAGACCAGTATATAATGGTGGTATATTCTTATATCTTATCAGCACTATATCTCCCCTACTTGTACCTGGTGGTATAGTGCTATGTCCAGCTGTTACAACAATAGATATTGATGGCACTAGTAGTATCACCAGCATCAAAAATATGAGAATATATTTTTTTCTCATATCTTTTAACTACCTCCCTTTTATAATTTCAACCGAATTGTAATACAATTTAATTTTATAAATG
>QMTB01000031.1 GCA_003649845.1 Thermoplasmata archaeon
CTGCACCTTACGAATAGATTTAAAAAACCTGTTTTTAATTAGATTTTATTCGCTCCGGAGGAGGGCGCGTGGCCTAGCCTGGATATGGCACTGGCCTTCTAAGCCAGTGATCGCGGGTTCGAATCCCGCCGCGTCCGCTCTTTCACGAGAAGAAGTATTTACTACGATTGGTCGAAGAGGATAACATCTTCAAAAAAACAAAATTATATTGGCAGAAATGCCAGCTGGAGGAGGATGAGAGGAGGAATGGGAGACACACCCTCTGGCTGGCAATTCCCCCGTAACTCTTCGTCCTTCTAGTTAAGATTATGTCATTAAATATTTATATAGTTCAAGCTTGGAGGTAGTTGAAAGTATTCATAGAATACACATTTGTAGAATGAAAACTTTATTGAATATAAAACATGTTTTCTAGTATAGATGGATGATAAAAGTATAGCCCAGTTTTTATTTGAATTAGGTGTATTGAGAAGGATTCAACGTGAAGGGTGGAAGCTTATAGGAGTTAAAACACCTGAAACAGTAGCTGAACATAGTCTTAGAGCTGCACAGATAGGTTATATACTGGCAAAACTTGAAGGATATCCTCATCCTGAAATAGTTTCAACTATGCTTATATTCCATGATATAGGGGAATGTAGAATAGGTGATATACATAAAGTAGCAAATAGATATATTCAGAGTGATGAGAAGAAAACATTGGAGGAGCAACTTAAAACTCTATCAGATATAGGTAAAAATATACTCAATCTATGGGAAGAATTTGAATATAAATCTACTAGAGCAGGATTAATTGCAAGAGATGCTGATCTACTTGAACTTGCTGCAACTGCCTGCGAGTATCTAAATCAAGGTTTTAGAGAAGCAGAGGATTGGATTATTAATACTGAGAAGAGACTCTCAACAGTATCAGCTAAAAAATTATTGGCAGAGTTGAGGGAAACTAATCCATATAGATGGTGGCGTGGATTAAAAAACTTGGTTGATTGAAGATTTTAAAAACATGTTCATAATAATACTATCTCATGCAAAGCAAGATAGGTAAATCTACGCTGGAGATAGTTGTTGGAGATATAACTAAACAAGATGTTGATGCTATTGTAAATGCTGCTAATAATAGGTTAACACCAGGAGGGGGAGTATCAGGTGCAATACATCGTGCAGCAGGACCCAAGTTATGGAAAGAATGTAAAACATTAGGAGGATGTAAAACAGGAGAAGCTAAGATAACCAAAGGTTATAATCTACCAGCTTCATATGTAATACATACAGTTGGTCCAAGATATTCTGGTTCTCCTAATGATGCTGTTAAACTTGCCTCTTGTTATCGATCTTCTATACAACTTGCTTCTAGATATAAATTGAAAAGCATAGCATTCCCTGCTATAAGTACAGGTATATATGGTTATCCAATGGAGGAAGCTGCTAAAGTAGCGTTATCTACAATAGTAGAGGAACTTAAAAAACTAGATTCTCAAATGTTGGTTAGACTTGTATTATTTGATAAAAACGCTGCTGAGATACATGAGAGAATATTTCAAGAAATATTAAAAGAATTAGAGTAAGAAATTTATCTAAGTATATCTACATTCTAAATACACCTGGTTTCCAATCTGGTATAGGTGCATTTAATGCTGCTGATATTCCTAAACCTAATACCATCCTCGTATCAGCTGGGTCTATAACTCCGTCATCCCAGATTCTAGCGGTACTATAATATGGGCTACCTTCTCTCTCATATTTCTTCAATATTGGTTCAACGATCTTCCTCTCCTCTTCTTTGGTAAGTTCTTTGCCTTTCCTCCAAAGTTGATCTCTTTTAACAGTTAGAAGTACATTTGCTGCTTGTTCTCCACCCATAACTGAGATTCTAGCGTTAGGCCACATCCATAGTTGTCTAGGTTGGTATGCCCTACCGCACATACCATAGTTTCCTGCTCCAAATGAACCTCCTATAATTACTGTAAATTTTGGTACATTAGCTGTTGCTACTGCATTCACCATCTTTGCTCCATCTTTTGCTATACCACCGGCCTCATATTTTTTACCAACCATGAAACCTGTGATATTCTGTAGGAAAACAAGTGGTATCTTACGTTGACAGCATATCTCTATAAAATGTGTTCCTTTTATAGCAGATTCTGAGAATAATACGCCATTATTAGCTAATATACCAACTGGGTAACCCATTATTCTTGCAAAACCGCAGACTAGTGTTTCTCCATAAAGTGTTTTAAATTCATGGAATTTTGATCCATCTACTATTCTAGCTATAATCTCTCTAACTTCAAAGGGTTTTCTGAGATCCTTAGGTATTATACCATAGATTTCCTCTATATCATACAGTGGTTCTTCTGGTTCTCTTACATCTAAACGTGTTTTCTCTGGTCTATTTAGATTTTCAACGATATTTCTAATTATATGTATAGCTTCCATATCATCTCTAGCGTAGTGATCTGCTACACCACTTTGTCTACAATGTACATCTGCTCCACCTAATTCTTCTGCCGTTACTTCCTCGCCAGTAGCAGCTTTAACCAAAGGTGGTCCACCTAGGAAGATTGTACCAGTGCCTTTCACTATAATGGTTTCATCTGACATAGCAGGTATATATGCTCCACCAGCGGTACAAGAACCCATAACAGAAGAGATTTGAGGTATACCTTTTGCTGACATTACTGCTTGATTATAAAATATCCTACCGAAATGTTCTCTATCTGGAAAAACCTCATCTTGCATAGGTAGAAAGGCTCCACCGGAATCTACTAGATATATACATGGCAGGTTATTCTCCATAGCTATCTCCTGTGCTCTAAGATGTTTTTTAACAGTCATAGGATAATAGGTTCCACCTGTAACAGTTGCATCATTAGCGATTATTACTACTTCTCTACCATGTATAAGACCTATACCTGTTATAATCCCTGCACAAGGTGCTCTATTATCATACATATCATATGCTGCAAGAGGACTAAGCTCCATGAAAGGAGTATCAGGATCTAAAAGCGCTTCTATTCTCTCTCTAGCGAGCATCTTCCCTCTACTTTTATGGAGTTTAATCTTTTCTTCTCCTCCTCCTTTTTGTACTTGAGCGATCTTCTGTTTAAGATCTTTAACAAGTTTCTCATAATGAGCATAGTTTTCTTTAAACTCTTTACTAGAAGTATCGATATTACTCTCGATTACATCCATCTATTTAATCCTCCTTTGCTATTTCTACTGTTTGCTCTCCAATCTCTATCTGATCCTCCTCTTTAACATATATCTTTTTTACAACACCATTATAAGGTGCTCGTATAAGATATTCCATCTTCATAGCTTCGATAACTACTAGTATATCATCTTTCTTAACCTTATTTCCTTCTTCTATGGAAACCTTTGTTACTCTACCAGAGATAGGTGATCTCAGGTCACCTTCTTCTCTCTTAGTGGACATCCTTCTACCTGTCAATGGAATAGGTTTAACTCTAAAGATTTCTCCATCGATAAAAACATATTTCTCCTTCTCCCCCTCTGTTACCACTGCTTTAATTAGTTTATCTCCAATTTTAATTTTCAGATAACCTGGTTTAATCTCTTCTGCCTCTGCTTGATACTCTGTGTTATCATATGTTATAAAAAATTTATTGTTCCTCTTTTCAATACCTACTTGATAGACACTGTTTTCATGTTCATAGTTAATGAACATCTATCTCACCTCCAACCCTCCATCTACCTACATAACGCCAAGGTGAATGTGGATCAGCTTCTTTATAACGTACAACTTCTTGTTTCCTAAGATGCATTGCATCATAAACCGCTAATGCTATTATAGCATCAAGGGGTAAACCATGTTTCATCTGGAGATATTCTTTGAAGTATGTATCAATAAAATGAGTTGTTATATTGCCTCTCTTAAATTCTTCATGTGCTAAAACCTTTTTTAGGAAAGATATATTTGTTGTAACTCCTAGAACTATATAATGTGATAAAGCCCATATCATCTTCTGAATAGCTTCTTCTCTATTCTCTGCTAGTACAACTAGTTTTGATAGAAGAGGGTCATAGTAAGGGGTAATCTTTAAATTAGGACTTATACCAGAGTCTACACGTATATTTGGTCCACTAGGCTCCTCTACTTTTTTTAGGGTTCCAACGCTTGGTAGGAAACCATTAGATGGATCTTCAGCATATATTCTACATTCAATTGCATGACCACGTTGAATTAAATCCTTTTGTTTCAAAGTAAGTTTTTGACCACTAGCTATTTTAAGCTGCCATTTAACAAGATCTACACCTGTTGTCATCTCTGTGATAGGATGTTCTACTTGTAATCTAGTATTCATCTCCATGAAATAGAAATTTAGTTTTCCATCAACCATAAACTCTATAGTTCCAGCATTTGTATATCCCACTGCTTCTGCTGCTCTAATCGCTGCTTCACCCATTTTCTCTCTAAGTTTAGGGTTCATAACAGGTGATGGTGTTTCTTCTATAATCTTCTGATGCCTACGTTGTATAGAGCATTCTCTTTCAAATAAATGTATAGTATTACCATGGTGATCAGCTAGGATTTGAAATTCTATATGCCTAGGTTTATCAAGATATTTCTCTAAGAAGACAGTGTCATCTCCAAAAGAAGATTTTGATTCCCTCTTAGCGCTCTCTATGGCTTCAGCTAGGCTATCAATGTTATCAACTATCCTCATACCTTTTCCTCCACCTCCAGCTGCTGCTTTCACCAGTAGAGGAAAACCAATCTCCTCTCCTTCTTTAACAAGGGAATCTACATCTTGTTTATTACCATGATACCCGGGTATAACTGGTACACCGGCTTTCTCCATAGTTTTCTTCGCAGCAATCTTATCACCCATTAAACCTATAACCTCTGCTTTTGGACCTATAAAAGTTATACCCCTCTTACTACAAGTTTCAGCGAAATCAGGGTTTTCAGCTAAAAACCCATAACCAGGGTGTATAGCCTCTGCTCCTGCTTCTTCAGCGATTTCTATAATCTTAGGGATATTTAGATAACTCTCTATTGGGGTTGGATCACCCAACGGTATTGTTTCATCTGCGAGTAACACATGGGGTGTATTCTTATCAACATCAGAATAGATAGCTACAGTTTTAATACCAAGTTCTTGACATGCTTTTATAATACGTACAGCTATCTCTCCTCTATTGACAATAAGAACTTTCTTAAACACGGTTACTCACTCCACTTAGATTTCCTTTTCTCAAGAAACGCATTTATACCTTCTTGACCTTCCTCTGAAACTCTAAGTTCTGAGATCTTCCTAACTGTATACTTTTTATAATCTTCTATAGATAGTTTTTCATAGTTATTTATCAAATTTTTTATCTCTATAATAGCTTTAGGACCAGATGATTTCAATAGAGAAACATATTTATTTACAATTTCATCTATCTCTCCTTCTTTTGCTATAAAATCTATTAAACCGATTTTCTCTGCATACTCTGAGTTGAAACGTTCTCCAGTTATAAACAATCGTCGCATATCTGAAAGCTTTAATCTCCTTGCTATATAGGTAGATATAACCGCTGGTATTATACCTAGTTTAACCTCACTAAAGGCAAATTTACAATTAGGTATTGCAATAGCTATATCACATACAGCAAATAAACCTATACCTCCACCAAAAGCATGACCATTTACCCTAGCTATAACAGGTTTACTACAACTATATATAGACTCATAGAGCTCCAATAGTAGATTGCTATCCTCAATATTCTCCTCCATAGAATAGTTTACCATTCGTTTCATCCAATGAAGATCCGCTCCTGCGCAAAATGATTTACCGTTACCAGTTAAAATGATAACTCTAATACTATCATCTTTAGAAAGATTTTGGAAGCAACTAGTTAACTCCTGCATCATCTTCTCATTCATAGCATTATGTATATCTGGACGATTAAGTATTACAGTAGTTACATCCTTATTTTTCTCTAGTTTTATCGTCTCATATTCCATTAAACTAAACTCCTCCAGTTTATTCTCTAAGCCGGTCGATGTAAGCAAGGCTAAATAAATTTTTCTACAAGTTTCTTCGATAATCGACGTTATTCTCCTTTGAATATAGGCTTTCTTTTTTCTACAAAAGCTTTTACACCTTCTGAAAAATCTTTGGTACCAGCGGTATAAGAAGCTGTTTCATTTTCAAGTTTAAAATGATCTAACATATCATTCTCATAACTTTTATTTATAAGCATCTTTGCTTTACCAACTGCTATAGATGGAGATTTCCTAAATTTATCTACAAAAAACTCTACTTCTTCATCTAACCTATCACTATCAACTATTTTATTTACAAAACCTAGTTTAAAACCATCTTCAGCTGTTAAAACCTTCGAAGTTAAAATATATTCACAGGCTCTCTGATAGCTAACAATCTGTGTTAAAAGTTTTGTACCACAGCCAGGGGCTAAACCTATACCTATAAACGCTGATGAAAATCTTACTTCTCTAACTGCTACTATAATATCACATGCCAATGCTAGCGAAAACCCTGCTCCAAAAGCTGCACCGTTAACAGCTGCTATAACCGGTTTCTCCATACCTCTGATAATTGATACACATCTACATATAACCCTTGTAAGTTCCAGTAGAAACTTTGGTTTATCCTCTGCTAGATGCATCTCTTTAACATCTCCACCCCCACAGAAGCCTTTACCTAGACCTTTGATTACAACAACTTTAATATTATCATCATGAGAAATCGATGTTAAAACCTCTGAGAGTTCCTCTCCTAGTTTCATATCAAAAGCGTTTAAACGATCAGGTTTACTAAGAGTTATATAAGCACAATGATCTCTTATATCAATATAAATTGTTTCAAAGCTCATGAGTTACTACAATAGCTAGAGGAATTTAAAGATTGAGGAATTCAAGTATTCTATCTAGTGATTCTTTGATATTTGGAACAGTATCAAAATCATCTATATCCATTGGTTTAACCCATCTATACTCGGTGTGCTCCCAGTCTAATTTTATAGAAGGTTTTTCTTTCAATATAACACAAGCAGGATGTACAATCCATGTTTTACCAATAGATTTATCAGTGAAGGTAAAAGATTCCCCAAGGTGATATGATAAAATATTATCTTCTGTTAAACCTATTTCTTCTCTGAGTTCCTCTAGTATCTTACTATAAACTGGTTTTAATTCATCTAGATAACCTGCAACTGTATTCCATTTTCCTTTATATGTTCTAACGCTATTGCTTCTCTTCAATAGGAGAATCTCATCTTTGTATACAATGAAAACAGTTATAACAGGGGCAGTTTCACTATTAGAGTAATCTATTCTACCGTCTGGAAATCTAGGAAGTTTCTCCGCGAATTCTTTAATTAAATCTAGAATCTCCCGATCCATTATAAAAAATGTAAAATAGATTGATATTTAACGATGTCGAGATGTATAAAAATATTAGAGAAATATAAAATAGAGATGTTTTAATTTTTCTTCCATTTGAATTCAACACGTTTCATATGTGGTGGTATTTTCTTCCCGTCCTTAGTTCTATAGCCTTCAACTGGCTTCCATCTAATCCCATATTCACCAATTTTACTCTCTTTATGTTTCATACTATCACATCCTTATAGAAACCACTTGTCATTTTAATATATTTAAAACCGCTGTGCTAAAATAACAGATTGTGATAATAATCAAATACATAATTCAATATTTTTATCTAGAGGTGTAGGTTCCAATGTATGAGTTTAGTTTTGAAGTATTATAATATTCTAATTCTATCTTTCTATAACCTTTAGGTTAGATTCCATTGGTGATCCAATAGTATATGTATCTCCTAAATCTTCTATTTTTAAATCCATCATTTGCAGAGGTTTATCAACATCTACTCCTTTTCTATTCGCCCATTTCTTTATATGATTAACTACTAATTTGGCACCAAGGCTTGCCAATGGAGAGAATATCGGATAAGAGGGATTTCCTTTGATAATTCTTTTTAATCCATGATGTACCTCCCATGCAAGATGTTTCCATGCATGATATATATGAAGAATTTTACCTGGAGTAAGATCTTCTACTATATCAAAAAATTCTTCATGTTTTAGAACACCCATTGGGATAAATGCTAGAGGAGTTACTGTAAAATGTGCTCTCTCTCCTAGTTTTTCCTTCAATTTTTTCTCCATTGTTATAATTAATCTAGCTGTATCTATCTCATCCTCATCACTACCTCCAGGTAATCCAACGATAGTAGTATAGGCTGGAAGCCAGAAGTATTTATTAAAAACGTATGTTCCATTTAATAGAACCCAAGGCCATTCTTCTGCAGTAAATGGTTTCGTCTTATTATTTGCAATCTTTTTTATCAATTCTGGAGAAGCAGTTTCAAAACCAACTTGTATCCCAATCCATCTATTAAAATCTGCGTGGTTTAACTCTGCAATTCTCTTTAAAGTCCTTGGTGCTGCAAGTGCTCCTGCTATAGTACCATGCGTTGGATTTGCATACCTAACCCTTCTAAGAACTTCTTCAAATAGCTCAATGATTTTATCCTCATTTGGATAGAAATCTCTTTTATCTTCAACCATATAGTTGAAGATATCTTCACTATGAAGCCAAGCTGTTTTTTGACCTGTTTTTATATTCACCTCTACCTCTTCAACCACTCTCTCAATTGGATAGAATCTAGCGGTTCTTAAATTGGGAGAACAAAATTTGCAGCCTCTACCGCAACCACGCATAACTTCAACCATCCCCTTATAGCTTCCACCTAGTATACTTGGAATCTGATCTATTGAAGGCAGAGTAGTTACATGTATATATCTATCGCTATTTCCAACTTCAATGTCTCTATAGATATCTCCAAGGAGATGATCTGTTTCACCGCAGATAACGTGATCGATTCCTAGTTCTTCTGTTAATCTTTCTTTTAGCTGAAATTGCCAGCATGCTTGGCCACCAACTACAATTTTGAATTTATAATTCTTTTGTTCCCTATAATCTCTAAGTCTTTTTATCAAAGAGATGAATTTATATTTTGAGTAGGAGGTTAGCTCTCCGCCATTTGTAAACATCATAGTAACTGGACCGAGACCATAGGGGTCCATTGTGTTAACTCCTACTATAGTTGTATTTTTATCTATAAATTTCTCTACCATCCTTGGGTGTGCAACTACAACCTCCTCTCTTTTATATCCATCCCTGATTAATGCAGCTTCTACTTTTCTTATCGCATATGGGGCAAGAATTAATCTTCCATTATCATCTGGAAGTTGAGTATCAAGGATGTTATATACCACTTTAGGTAACTTGTCAACTGGTGCACAAGGCAGGAAATCAAGGAGAGGGATGTTTCTAAATGTACTAGTTAAACTTTCATCAGAAGTTAGGACTACTCTCATTTCTTATCACTTAACTCTGTTTTTCGATATATTTGGGGATATCAAACCTTTTCATCAATAGAGGGATTTTTACTACTCTCTATATATTCGCTAAGGAGAATGAGTATTGTGTTTAGATATTCATTTGCCTCTTCTACTTTATTCTTCAATTTTTTGATTCTATCGTCTGTATAATCAGATAATTTCCTATTTATATTCTTTAATAGATTATGAATATCATATCGTTTGATATCCTCTATTAGATGAAAGAGCCCAGATAGGATACTACTCTCTGATCGGTATACATATTTTCTTCCATTTTTACTACGGAGAACGAGATGTACTCTCATTAGACGATGTAGAGATGATGTGACACCAGAAATGCTGTATCCAAGTTTCTCTGCTAATTCATCTACACTTATCTCTCTATCTAGGATAAAAAGTTCTGCTAGAATATTGGCATCTACATCTCTCATCCCAATTTTATTGAATATCTTCGCTAGATCTTGTCTTATATCCATCGTATAATCTACAATTTTCACAAAATTGTGAATATTGTAATGATATCTAAATTTTTCTATCCCCCTATAGAATCAATGTATTTCCTATCAGATTTATAGATACACAAAATTTATATCCTATAGGAATTATTTATTAGAAGGGTGAGTTTTTATGCGTAGAATTACTTGGCTATCCATAGGTTTGGTTCTACTACTAGTTATACCCACTTTATCTCCTCTAACTACAGGTTTTCATTCAAGGAAAACAATTAAAGTAGCTTTTCTGCGGCAAAAATGGGATATCCTCGATGCACTACCTATTAAAGATATTATCATTATGAAGATTTATAGACATATATTGAAGGAAGCTGAGGATAGATATAATGTACGCTTTAAAATATATGAACTCTGGGATAGTTGGAATAGTGGAGATGTACAAAGCGGTAAACTCAGAAAACTAGGCATAGATACCATAGTAATGCCAGGTGGATTTGGTAGCTGGGATACACCTAAACGTTATAGATTGGAGATTAAAAACTTTGTACGCAGAGGAGGAGGATTCTACGGCATATGCGGTGATTCAACATTCGGATCACTAGGTGTAGTAAACCTACCATCAGGCTATAGATTCCCATTAAAAAGAATAACAGGCTCATGGTCCTTCACACCCATGCTAGGACTAGCAAACGTATACACAGATGCAACACCATTATCACACATATTAAAACACCCTCTATTTTTCACCAAACTAGAGGTGTTTAAATCAATTAAATGTCTACCTTTTTCTAGGGCTGCTATTAAGATTAAACATTCTAAATTAGATATACAACAACCCTATGAAGGTAAATATATACGTGTTATGCTAGGAAACGCACCTCTAGTAGATGGACCACTACTCTTCAGACTATTCAAA
>QMTB01000032.1 GCA_003649845.1 Thermoplasmata archaeon
TGCTGATTTTGATCCTGATGCTTGTGATAATTATACTAATGTAGTAAATGTGACGGGTTATAGTAGTTGTGCTTGTGGTTATGTTTATGATGAGGATACAGCATGGGTAGATGTACAATGTCCATGTCCACACGATATCTCTGTTGAGAAGTATGTGAAGTGGGATTGCTGCGGTCCATATAGTAAGATGATTTCTGCTAGTGTTGGTGATTATGTTACCTTTAGATTATATGTTAACACTTCTGGTGATTTCAGTCTTGTCAAAGTGAGAGATATCTTACCAAATGGTTTGAATTATATATCTGGTAGTTCAACTGTAACTGGTGCTATAGGTGGAGAACCAACGATTTCAGGTAACACATTAGAATGGGAGTTTCCAAATATACATGGAGATCATATAATTATTGAGTTCAAAGCTGATGTTACAAGTTGTGGACTATTAGAAAATGTTGCTAAAGTTGGAGATGGCAACAGTTGGTTTGATAATGATCATGCGTATGTTGATGTTGATTGTCCACCTCAAGAGATCTCTGTTGAGAAGTATGTGAAGTGGGATTGCTGCGGTCCATATAGTAAAAGTGTTTCTGCTAGTGTTGGTGATTATGTTACCTTTAGATTATATGTTAACATTTCTGGTAGTTTTGACAAGGTTACAGTGGAAGATACTCTACCTAGTGGTCTTGATTATGCAGATCATAGTGTTGTTACAATAGTATCCGGTTCTGTAGACGATTATAATAGTGATCCATCTATATCTGGTGATAAATTAACATGGACTCTAAATGAAGTTCATAATGCTCATGTTATAATTGAGTTTAAAGCCGATGTTATCGATTGTGGTTATCTGATAAATCAAGTTGTGGTGAAGAGTGATAGTTGTGGCTGCTTCGATGAAGATGCTGCGGAAGTATGCGTTGAATGTGCACCATGTCTTGATATTGAGAAATATGTATCCCTAGATGGATCTACATGGAATAGTGTAGGTGTTGATGCTGTTCCTGGTGATACCGTCTTCTTCAAAATACTAGTAGAAAACTGTGGAGATACAGATCTAGAAGGCGTTAGAATTAATGATAGCTTTCCAGGATTTTTAGTTTATAATAACGATGCTAATGTTACACCGTCTCCATATAGCGGCGGTCACTACCTAGAATGGTTCTTCCCACATATTCCTGCTGGTGAATCTGAGGAAATCATCTATTCTACAGATGTGGCAGGTATTGGATTTGGTTACAACACTGTGTCAGGTTGCGCCTGTGGAGGCTCTCCATGTGATACTGATTCAGTATGGATAAATGCATCTGGTGGCTTAGTTGTTCAAAAGAGAATATACAATGCTGAAGGTGATTTGGTTAAGAATCTCTCAGCTAACGTTGGTGACACAGTAAGATTCAATATAACGGTTTCATATTATGGGTCGTATTATGCATTTGACATAAGTGTAAAGGATATTCTACCGAATGGTTTAATATATGCTGATCATGCTACGCCTTTTGAACCTAATATAGTTGGAAATACGTTATATTGGAACTTTAGTAATGTTTCTCTTACAAATGACGCTCATTTATACATCGAGTTTAATGTAACTGTTAACCGTAATGGTATTATGGTAAACGATGTGTATGTTACTGGTAAGGAATGTTCTGGTAAAAATCTAGAGGATAGTGATTCAGCAGTTGTAGTTGGAGGTGGAGTCACAGGATCTATTCTTTGCGAGAAAAGTGTTTGGAATGGTAGTGCCTGGGTAGAGGAGATACAAACTACTGTGGGCGATACTGTTAATTTCAATGTATCTATACTTAATACTGGTCGTACTAATATTTATTGGATAAATATATGGGATTATCTACCAAGTAATCTAGAGTATGTAAATGGTAGTGGAGTTGTCATATTCGGTAATTTATCAATTCCAGATGAACCAATGTCTCCTGATGGCAACTATAGTACCCTTGTCTGGGATTTATTGGATTATCTAATACATAGCTATCTGACACCTGGTGAGAGGATATCCTTGCATTTCAACGCTAGGGTCACTGGTATTGGATTAGGTGTAAATCATGCTAAAGTCACTGCACTTAGAGGAGGTACAGGAAGTAATTTAACATTGGAATGTTGGGATTCTGCTAGAGTAAATGTTTCTATTAGTGATAATCCTCCAACAGTAAGTGATCCTCAACCAGAGAATAATGCTACTATGGTATATCCGCATGGCGTAGAACTTAGTGTAAGAGTGGATGATGCAGATGGCGATAGATTAAACATCTCTTTCTATGCTGGAAATGGTAGTCTCATAGGTGAGAAACACAACGTTGCACATGGTAGCAGAACATCTATCACCTGGGGTGATCTTGAATATAATACAACCTATAGATGGTATGTGATTGTAAGTGATGGTCTAGTTGATACTAGATCTCCAACTTGGAAATTTACAACAGAACCAGAAGGTGTAAATCATGCGCCTGATGCACCAACTAATCCATATCCTAGCAACGGTGCATCAAATATACCGCGTTCTGTAGATCTTAGAGTTAGTGTATCTGATATCGACGGGGATACTCTAACAGTTAGATTCTATAATGCAGATGACCATAGTCTCATCGGGAGTGATACTGTTCCATCTGGTGGTACAGCTTCTGTTACCTGGAGCGGCTTAGAAGCAGATCACGTATATAGATGGTATGCTGTAGCTAGCGATGGTGAATTCGAAGCTACATCTGATACTTGGTGGTTTAGAACAGAAGAGCCAGATATATCACTAGATGTTTCAAAGATTAAAGGTGGCTTTGGTATACGTGCAACTATAGTTAATAATGGTGCAGATCCAGCTGATGACGTTACATGGAGTATAACAGTCAAGAGCGCTCGACATATATTTGCTAGATTAAACAAAACTATATCAGGTAGCATAGATACACTTGATAGTGGTGGTTCAGAGGTTACTGATAGGCTCCTTGCTTTTGGCTTTGGACGCGTTGAAGTTACAGTACATACAGAATGCGCATATGATTCAATAGATGTGACACGTAATGGTTTCATATATGGTCCATTCATCTTTATAAGAAATAGATGATAAAAATTGGATTGATCTAATAATCTAAAACCATCTCTTCTCTATTTACATTATAATACAAAAATTATAGAATTATAAAAACTTAAGCATCTTTTTTATTGATAGGCTCTTCCACTTAAATTGTCGTAGTAAACTGTATCTACAATGGAAATGATGTTTATGCTCTAATAGTTGAGTATAAGGAATAGTTTCACGTATAATCAAACAATCCGATAATTTACGGACATAAGCTATTTGGGATATTAAGATGATATACTAAATTAGTATTAGAAACATATGTGACTGTTAGATATATCTAGTTTGATATATCTATATATAGTGGTTGATTGAGATGAATATTACACAAACTATTTATATTGAATATATATTATATACATTAAAAAATAATTAAATTGAAATGGGAGTGATATTAGTTTGGTAAGAAATGTAAAAGAAAAAATATATATACCGACAAAACTAATATCATTGTAGCTATAAAAATATGAAAAATAAAATGTATCTAATAATTTGGGGGTTATGAAACTATGAACCACCATAAAAACTCTGCTGTGATATTGATGTTAAGAAAAGCGTTTATTTTCTATGTAGCAGTTGTAGTGTTGTTATCTATTCCAACTGCTACTAGGCTTGTTAGAGCAGCTGATATTATAGTCGATGATGATGGAACTGGAGATTATACTAGCATCCAAGATGCTATAAATGCTGCTAGTGATGGTGATACTATTTGGGTGAAAGATGGCTCCTATAATGAACAGTTAACTGTGGATAAATCAGTTAGGATCCTTGCCAATAATGGTGATCATCCTATACTCTATGCTAGTACATGGGTTCCAAGTATTACTGTTACTGCTCCTAATGTTACTATATCTGGTTTTAAGATATATGGTAATTCTGGTCCTACAGCTGGTGCTACTATTCTTGCATCTACCGATTCAGATGGTCTTAAGGTAACTAGTAATACTTTTAAGGTTATAGCTGGTGAAACTGGTAATATTACTTTAAAAGTTACTGCTGGTATTAGAGGAGTTATTTTTGATTCTAATAATATCAATGATTATAGGGTAGGTGTTTATCTAGAAGCCGGTGGTAATGCATCTATTATACGAAATTCCTATTCTAATGTGGATCATAGGGTATATCATGCTGCACGTATATTTGCTGATAATAATTTTTATGGTTCTATACAAGAAGTTATTGATATTGCAAAAGGTGAGGAACATCCTATTATTGAGGTTATGCCAGGTTTATATTCTGAGAATCTTATAGTAAATAAATCAGTTGTTCTTAGAGGGGCGATGTTTGGTCTCAATCCAGTTGATGGTAGATCTGGTGATGAATCTATAATAGATGGTGATACTGCGACAGCCATTAACATCACTTCTGGAACTAATAATGTTACTATTGATGGTTTCACTATTACTATTCCAAATAAAGATTCCGGCAGTATTCAAGCTGGTATAATGATAGGTAACAGTACTGAGAACATTGAGATTGTTAATAATATATTTGAGGATATTACTGATGGTGCTGGAAGTGATTCCCTTACAGATTCCACTTATGGTATCTTAGTTGATGGTATATTTGGTATTGGTCAGAGAAATATAGATATCATGGATAATCTTATTAAGGATGTTGAAGAATATGGAATAGGTATTGACGGTAATACTTCCTTTGTTACAGTTTCAGGTAACCTTATTTTCAATATGATTGGGAGTGACCATTCTACTGATCCAAATTGGGATTCAAGTTGGCCTTCAGAAATATGTGCTGGTATACATATTGGAGGAGAAGTTGGTCCTTTAAATAATATATCTATAGATAATAATATTTTGACTACAAATCTGACGGGTGATGGTAGCAGTTCAACCGCTGGTATAGGTGTCTTAATCCATGGTATAACTGAGTTGTCCGCTCCGAATCGTAATTGGAGTGGATTCCAAGATATTTATATTTCTTATAATAGGATCGTTAATAACTCCTATGGTATACTTGCTTTATCAGGTAATGGCTCTATTGCTATACATGGGGAAACAGATGTCAGTAGGGGTAATAATTTATCATATAATACTCTGTTTGGTATAGATAATTTTATTGGCAATCTTAGCATCAATGCTACTAATAACTGGTGGGGTGATATAACCGGTCCTTATAATGCAACAAAGAATCCAGGTGGTCTTGGGACAAATGTTTCTGGTAATGTAACATTTTGGCCATGGTTCGAGTTTGGTACCTACAATAGTGGTTATAGTATTCCACCTATTGTTGATTATGTTGTTGATCTACCTAAATCTAGTGATGAATATGTAATTAGAGATTTTACTCAGATTCATATATCTGCTCAGGATAATGAGAGTGGTTTGAAATCTTTAACATATAGGATATGGGATACTGTTCATCGATGGTCTCCTTGGATGAACTATACTGGTCCATTTACTTTATCTGGTGAGGGAATTCATAAGGTTCAATATAATGCAACTGATAATGCTGGTAAGAGTCTCATTGATACTAGGATTCATCGTGTGGATGATGAGGCTCCATTCGTTCATGTTGTATACCCAAATGGTGGGGAAGCTCTCTATGGTACTATTAATATAACTTGGAGTGCTGCCGATAAAATATTTGACCAGGGAGTGTTAGATTGGAATGATTCTATGCCTCTTACTGCTGATTATCCTGGTCATATTCAGAGTTTTGTTCCAACAGAAGATACAATTAGATCTGTGCAGCTCCTTTTATATGGTGATGACGCAACGGTTTCAGTTAAACTGTTTAGCAGTATATTCCCTGTACCAACTTCTATTGCTCAATCTACTTTGCATCTGCAGAATATTGGCTCTCCTTCTGCTCCTGGTTGGGTTGATTTCCCATTTGATTCTGATGTAGATTTAAATGTTGGTCAAACCTATTATATAGGTGTTACCCAAGAGATTCATGGTGATACAGGTTTTAACTGGTATCTATTTAATTCATCTGGCGGTATAGATCCATATAATTATGGTCATGCATGGATAAAGGAGACAGATACATTGGTTAATGCTTCTAATTTAGATTGGTGTTTCAAAACTATGTATTGGAATACTGATATTGATGTAACTGTTCAGTATAGTAATACTGGTGTGTCTCCTTGGAGTACTATTGCAGAGAATATACCTAATACTGGTGTGTATTATTGGGATACTGTTTCCTATGGTGTACCAGATGGTCCATCGTATAGAGTGAGGGTTCTTGCCCTTGATGAAATTCAAAATATGGGTGCAGATGAATCTGATGAAAAATTCATTATTGACAACGGCGGTATCTCTATATATAATATTGTTATAACTGATACAACTGTTGGTAGCACAGAATATGTTAAAGATGGTGATACAGTGATGATTACAGCTACTGTTACAGGGGATCCAGTCAGTATAACTGCTGATCTTACAGCTTTTGGTTATGGTTCAGCGGTAAATGCTTCTTTTGCTGGTGGAACAGCTACTTGGATTATATCTAATGTTAGATGTACTCCCGCAGATGGACCTGTTTCTATAACGATTACAGCTATTGACCAAACAGGTGACAGTGGTTATGCTAGTGCTACTATTACAGCTGATAATACTCCACCTACTGTGAAAATCACTAAACCTCTACCGGGATTATATATCATGGATAGTATGCGTTTACTTCCATTCTCATATCCATTTATAATTGGTCAAATTACTATTGAAGCAGATGCATCTGATGGTGATGGTTCTGGTATAGAAAAAGTAGAATTCATATTGGAGAATAAAGTTGAGGCGAATGTCTCTGAGCCACCATATACCTGGCTGTGGGATAGAGCAGCAACTGGTTTCTTTAAACTAGCTGTTAAAGCATACGATAACATTGGTCATACCTCTACTGATGAAATAAGTGACTTATTTATAATAAACTTTGATATAGTAGGTCATCGATCATAAGGTGGAATGATGGGATGCTCCCATGGAATAAACTATTTAGAGTTACCATTACGGTAAGCATCCTTATAACTATTTTTTTTATTCCACAGTCTACTGATGCTGCTGATACGAGAGAATATTGGGCGGTTCTTGCAGCTATTAATAATTATAATGGAATTCCGTTGCCTTATAGTGTTAATGAAGTTACTAATTTTAAGAATACACTATTAGCTGGTGGTAATTGGAATGAAAGTCATATTAAAATGGTACTAGGCGGTAATGCTACAAAAAATGGTATATATGATGCGTTAACTTGGCTTTCCTCTAATGCTGATGATAATGATATATCAATCTTCTATTTTGTTGGGCACGGTGGAAGAAATCTAACTAATGAATATATAGTGGCTTATGATAGAGCTATCTATGATTCAGAACTCTCTACATATATCTCAAATATACCTGGTATTATAATAGTAATTATTGATACTTGTTATAGTGGTGGTTTTGTTGAAGAACTTAAAGGTTTTAATAAAGTTATTCTCACTGCTTGCCGGGGAGATGAGGTTACCTATCAAGTTAAAGAGTTAAAAAGTGGTATATTTGGATATTTTCTTAATATGAGTCTTAGTAGATATACGAAGACTGCTGAGTCTTCTTTTATTTTAACGAAGTTTCTTTCAACTTATTACAGTGCTATGTTGGGTAACAACTCAGAGTATATAGTTCATCCTAGGTTTTATGATGGTACAATTGGTTTAACAAAGATTGTTTCACAGCATAATGTTTATAATTCCTTTTTCTTTCCATTTAGAGGTTCAAAACTATGGAGGGTAGGTCTATGAAATTAAAGATTGGTATGGTAATATTAGTACTATTCTTATTAGGTTATCCTTTGGCAGGTGATCCCTCTCCAGATTATATTTTGGATCAGAAACAAGAGTTATCATCCTTTGAAGAGAGTGTTTATACTAGGATATGGCTTGCCCAGTCTTTTATTCCATCTATGACTCCTCTTACTAAGATAGAGGTTGAGATTGATAAACCTCGTTTAACGAGTGATCCTCTAGTTGTTTCTATTCGCAAGGAGCTTAATGGTTCTGATTTAACTTCTTTTTCTATACCTGGTGATGATGTTCCTTTCTTTGTTTTCTGGGTTGGCTTTGATATACCTGATATTGAAGTGGATGTTGGTGAAACATATTATATTGTTATGCATAGTAGTACTCCAACGGATACACCTTTTAGATGGCTATGTGAGTATAATTATACTGATGATCCCTATCCTAGAGGTAAAATGTGGCGTTCTATGGATAGAGGGAAAACTTGGTATCCTATGGAGGAGGGTGAGGATATGTATATTGATGCTACTTTTAGAACGTATTCCTATATCTCTAAACCCGATTTGGAATGCTCTGGTTATCTCAACTGGACTGATGTTAAACCTTATGAGAATCTCACTGGTTCTTTTATTGTTAGAAATGTTGGGACTCCTCTATCTTATGTTAGTTGGAAGATTCTCTCTTGGCCTAGTTGGGGTACATGGAGTTTTAATCCGATGAATGGTACCAACCTTAAACCAGAAGATGGACCTGTTACTGTACAGGTTTTTGTAGAAGCTCCTCATTCTAAGGTACCGGATGAATATCTAGGTAAAATTATTATTGTTAATACTGATAATCCAGATGATACTTGTACTATTGATGCTAGGCTTGTTACTCCTAAAGGTATTCATCGTTTTCTTATATGGGATTGTTTTCCATTTTTTAGATTCTATAATCGATTAATTTTTCAACTACTACCTAATTGAGGGTGGATTATGAGGAATCTATATATGGTTATACTCTCAATGTTTCTATTATTCTTATCAGGTTGTATCGATGAGAAAATTGTTTCTATTCCAAGTAATATAGGTTTTATTGACGTAAAAGGGGATATTGATTATATAGATATTATAAATTGTACGGTTAAAACCAGGATCTTTAATAAAACTAGGGGTTCCCCTGAGGATCTTAATGGTTTTATATATACCAATGACACTATGTTTTATAGAGTTTCAGGTGTTGCTAAAAGTAAAGCTGATCATATGTTTCAAGTGGTTAATATCACCGTTAGGTTCTATAGAGAAGAGTATAAGGATATGTTCTTTGTCTATTCTCAGACTTATACTAAAACTATGGTGAGACCTAATGCGACATGGAGTTTTAGTATTGATTTTACTAGGGGCAAAGAGAGTTTCGGTCGTGTAGATAGGATTGATATAAAGATTTCTATAGTTGAATAGGATATGTATGATGTAATAGTTGTCGGTGCTGGACCAGCTGGTTCTACTGCTTCTAGATATCTATCTAAAAGTGGATTAAAGGTTCTACTTTTAGATAAAAATATTTTTCCTAGGAGGAAAACTTGTGCAGGTGGTTTGTGTAGACATATAGAATCTTTTCCATATATCCATGATATTCTCAAAGATAAAAGTTTAATTAAAAGTGTATGTAGAGGATCGATAACTATCTCACCATCTGGCAGATATGAGTATTCTTATATCTCTAGTGATCCTCTTTTCTATAATGTTTTTCGTGAGGAGTTTGATTCTAAACTTGTTGATCTAGCGGTGGATATGGGTACAGAGTTTAGAGATAATACACTAGCTAAAGATGTTAATGTAATATCTGATGGGACTGTGGAGATTTATAGTAGTAATGATATTTATCGTTGCAAGGTTGCAATTATAGCAGATGGTGCTTTAGGTGTTATAGGTTCTTATATTAGGAAGAAGATTGGTGTTGAAAAATGGTGGCGTAATAATCTTGATATTGCTGTTGCCTCTGAACTAAAGGTTGATGAAGGTTTTATAGATAGAATCTATGGTGTAGAAAGGAAAGCTATTCTTAAATTTAGATGGTCTAATCTTCATGGTTATGCTTGGGTTTTCCCTAAGAGAGATACGGTTAATATCGGTTTTGGGGGTATGAAGGATGAGATGAAAGCTATAGATGTTCAACAGGAGTTTAATAGATATCTAAGTTATCTTAGAAATCGTAGTTTGCTACCCAAAAATATAACATATTCTAAGGTTTATGGTGCTCCCCTTCCAAGCGGTGGTCCTATTAGCAAGGTTTATTATAGTAATATCCTCCTTGCTGGTGATGCAGCGGGTTTTGTTTCTCCTTTGAGTGGAGAAGGTATATATTACGCTATGGAATCAGGTAGAATTGCCTCTAAAGTTATTATTTCTTCTTTTGAAAATGACAATTTTAATGTTATTGGTCGTAATTATCAGAGAAATTGTTTCGATTCATTTGGTAGAAATCTAAAACTTCTAAGTTTTTATAAGTATTTTTTGATGTTTTTTTCTGAGAATACTCATAAGTATGCAGAATTAGATCCATTGCTTAGAAGATACTATATTGAGGTTTTTAATGGTGATAGAAAAGCATTAGATCCCATGATATCTGTTAGGTTTATAAAGGATTTCTTAATGTTTGATATATTTCAGAGAAGATGAGGGAGAATTATAA
>QMTB01000033.1 GCA_003649845.1 Thermoplasmata archaeon
ATACAAAATATTTTAAATATCTCTTTAAACATTGCCTCTTTTATCTTTAATAAAAACAAAGAACGTATATGGCCCGAGTGGTGTAGCTTGGTAACATATGGGACTGTGGATCCCCTGTGCCGGGTTCAAATCCCGGCCCGGGCCTATAATTTTAAAGATTCATTTATAGATAAAAAGATGTAAATAAAAAAATTATAACGGAGGAAGAGTCAAACTAGATTCTAAAATTAGATTATTGATACTTCTTATAATAATGGTTTTTAAAGTATTCCTCCATCTCTCTAACAGCTATCTTATGTTTTTCATCAATCATTCTCTTTCTCTCTTCTTCATCCATCTTAACTCACCTAACTTTAAAACCTGTTTCTCATACTATTTTAATACCACCTGTTAAAATATCATCATGGAGTTTTACTATAAAATTAGATTTGATAAAACATAAGAAACCCTTGTTTTTCTTCTCCTTTCATCCATATTCCATCGTTATTTGTATCATAATAGAGGAAGGTTTTCTCTATAAATATGGGTTTAGATAAATCTATTATAAAAGGTTTCTCTAAGAATCTTTCATAGCTTACATTCCATTCCTCTGTTAGATATCTTTTAACTAGAATTCTATTTTGAATTGGATCCTCTATAGTTCCTTTATCTCCAAATTTTTCATATAAAAATATATGTAACTCTGTGCCATTAGTCCAATTATCATTGTTATCTCTAATCCAAAGACTGGGTAATATATTTTCTCTAATCTTCTTTCTCTCATTATATATTGTTATATATTCTGGCGATATAGATATCTTATATCTTATATCCTGAATATCAAGGGTTTTTATATAATCAAAAGATGCAGTATCTGCTTCCTGTAGATTTATTATGATCTTCTCAGCGATATTTTCCATGATATCTTTTTCTTCAAAATTATCTGAGAAGAATAGATGATACAATGATATAAGTAATATTCCAGTTGCTATCATCAATCCTATATCTGTAAATGTTAAACCTATCATTCCTCTATTGTTTCCTATAAACTGTAACATAGGATCTCCCGTTTTTCTCATATAACTTCAATGTTATAGTATGCCTACCAGGTGTTAGAATAACATCTTTATTTGATTCTCCGAAGGTGAAAGAAACCTTAGAATGATATATTTTGATAGTTCCATCCTTCATTATATAATAGTATTGATTACAGGTTTCATTGCTTATAATTGGTTCACCTGTATCAGATGGTATACCTCCTAATACCGCTATATATAATGTATCTGGAAGGTTTATATTTAGAGTTTGAATAGTATTATTACTATCATATATATCCATAGTTTCAGCTTTAGATACAATAAGAGAGAGTTGTTCCTCTACCTCTCTAATATCTAGATTTCTATGTAGATTTTCTATATTTATATATAGAAATGTTATAGTTATAGTTGCAGATATAAGTGCTATAGTTAGAAAAATAGGGTAGCCTATTAAAGCTGAGTTATCTATATCTTGCACAATACATAAAATCTTAAAAATCAATATAAAATTATCTAAAAAATTATATATGGTTTTTCTATAGATATATTTGAATGTCTGATAATGCAGTTGTTGCTCTTCCTATGCGGTTGATAGTTTCTATAGTTATAGGAACCGCTGTTTTATCAGCGATTCTATCTTTTATCTCCGATTCTAGTTATATCACGCCATCTATGGTTGTATCTGTTGATCCTATATTTTATAAGATGAATAGTAGTAGAGGTATACTGAATATATCTCTATCTGTTTCTTCTAAGGATGGTAAACCTATAAAAGATGCAGTAGTAATAATTCAAGGTTTAGATGGCTTTGCCTCTGCTATAACTGATAGTAATGGTAATGCAAATATATCTATTTCAATAGTTTTCCCTAAATATATACATGAAGGTTATCTAGATGTAACTGTTAAAGCTTTAGATTACCCTAATTTCCATCAAGATGATATGATAAGAGTTATACAGGTATAGTTTACTATCTTTCAATGAGTCTATCTATTCTACTAGACATCTTCTTTAATATCGGCGTGCTATAGAAGGATTTAATGATGGAAGAGGATATAAGAATTACTCCTATTATCGTTAGAAAAACAGGTGATATTACAACATCTTTTCCACCTAGAAATATCAAAGCTGCAATTAAAAAGGTTATTAATCCACCTATTATACCTGTTATCTCCAGTGACACCTCTCTTTTCCCTATCTTCATGGTGAGATGATTATCTCTCTTCCTATAATCTTCTATTTTCTCCTTCAACTCTTCTATTTCTCTTTGCTGCATCGATATGGTTTCTTGAAGTATCAATATACTTTTGTTATCCTCTATTTGAACAGGGATTATAGCATCATTTTCTCCATTATTCGAAAGTCTTCTTTCAATAGCTGATAGCCTAGTGTTCATATTCTCTGTTATCTGCTCGATTCTCTGTATCCATTGATAGAGCATAGATATAGATGGTGTATCTACTTTGGAATCCATATTTTATCACAATCTATATACTGTTATAGCATCCTCATCGGTATAATCTTGGAATCCATTTGCTTTTACAGTCATCTTTATATGATCCTCGTTAACGTTTTCACCTAGAGATGGTCTTATAGAGAATGTTACTATTCCATCTGAATTTGTTATACCAGATTCTGCTACACCAGCTCCTATCAGCATAACTGTAGCTCCTGATACTACTTTATCATTATTTGTTATAACTTTTATAGTAACATCATAGGTTTTGCTAAATGTAAAAGCACTGGCGTTTCCAGGATTCTCACCTATAACAGGATTTTGAATAACAGTTGCTTGAAGTGTCTTTGTTCCACTTGGTATCATCGCTATAACTGCTGCTATTACAGCTACAGCTACAACCATTATAATTATCAGATACATTGGTAGACCAAGTACTTGGGCTGAATTGTTTATAGAAGCCTTTCTATCTAGAATTCTATCACCCAGGCATTATAATATAAAACTATTTAAAAAATTTTTGAATATATATTTATAAAAATATTATTTAGTTTTTACATCTAATGCATATTCCATGTTCTGCATCAAAACAATCTGCACATACATTTGAACCACATAGCATGCAGGTATGTAAAACACTAGGTTTCCCACATATCTGGCATAAACCCATTAACTCCATATCTATTGCTCCCCTAGAGAACGCATCCTCTTCTTTAACTCATCTAAAGGTAACTTTGTTACAACCAATGGTATTATCTCTCTATCAGCAAGTTTTACTGCAAGTGGATCTACAGAAGCAGGTCTATGATATACTACAATCGATGGTTTAACAGGGTGCACTCTAACAGCAATCATAGGGCTACGTCCATATTGTATACTAGTAAATATTAAAGCCCTCTCTGGACTCCAACCATATAGATATACATAATCCGCTGGTGTAATATTTTTAATAGCTTTTATACTATCTACTAAAGTAAAACCTTTAATCTTCTTCTTAAGTCCTTCTTTGTTGGATGTAAGTATATTTCCATCAATCGCTCTTATAAAATCTTCTGCTTCAATAGCATATGGATACTCTTGAATATCTATTATACCTTCTCTAGATTTAACAATTGGATCATATTGATGAATTACCTTCTCTCCCCGCTCTTCATCTATTTTAATCAAAGCTTCTATAATCTTCTTAATAGTTTGAATACCCGGTGACTTTCTACGACCAGCTTCATAATCGCTTATAACACTTGGAGAGAGATGCATATATTGAGCAAGCTCTGTTTGACTTACTTTGAATATATTCCGCCATTTACGTATAGTTTTACCAGGTTTAGGACTAAGAGTTATCTCACCTGCAATCTTCTCAGCGAGAGCTGTTTTCGTATCCAATAATTCACCTCATAGGTCTAAATTTATAGCCATAATATATAGCACCAGTACTACCATCCTGCCGGATTTTTCTGAAGGTACTCTCGACTCTCATATCTATTTTCACATCCTCTGGTTTACAATCAACTATCTGAGCTGTTATCCTAGGCCCTTCATCTAGTTCTACTATTGCAATAGGATAAGGTACTTGATCTTCAAAATCCTCAGTAGCTGAATGTATAATAGTATATGTAACTATTTTACCTTTTCCACTAAGTTGAATCTTCTGCATTTTACCTAGACTTTTCCTCCTACAATATGGACAAGATTCTCTTGGAGGGAAGAATACTCTACCGCACACAGTACATTTATTTCCTATAATATTATACCTCTGCGGTATCTCACGCCAGAAACGCGCTACACTTTCCTTCATCATATCGCCTCCAATATATGGATAACGCAGGTTGCACCTGAACCTCCAACATTATGAGCTAAACCTATACGAGCATCTTCAACCTGCCTCTTATCTGCCTCTCCACGTAGCTGCTCCACGATTTCTATAATCTGAGCTACACCAGTTGCCCCTACAGGATGACCTTTTGCTTTTAATCCACCACTGGTATTAACAGGTATCTCTCCATCTAATGTAGTGATATTTTCCTCTACAGCTTTTCCACCTTTACCTTTTTCAACAAAACCAAGATCTTCAATAGCACATATCTCTGCTATAGTAAAACAATCATGAACCTCCGCTACATCTATATCTTTAGGCGTAACATTAGCCTGTTTATAAGCCATTTTAGCAGCATGAACAGTAGCATCTAAAGTAGTTATATCCCTTCTACCATGAAGTGGTAGAGTATCAGATGCTTGACCAGATGCAATTATCTTAACAGGTTTATCTGTAAACTCCTTAGCTTTATCCATCGCACATAACACTATTGCTGCTGCTCCATCAGACACTGGAGAACAATCTAACAATCCTAATGGATGGGCAACAGGAACGGCAGCCATAACCTGTTCAACGGTTACCTCAAATTTATATTGTGCATAAGGATTTTTAGCCCCATTTGCATGGTTTTTAACTGCAACCTGAGCTAGTTGTTCCTTAGTAGTACCATAATCATGCATATGTCTAGTAGCAATCATAGCATATAACCCTGGGAATGTTGCACCAAAGAAAGCCTCCCATTCTTGATCTGCTGCTGTTGCAAGTGTTTCAGTAGCTGATGCACCAGCTACATCATTCATCTTCTCTATGCCACCAACTACTACTATATCATTTACACCTGATGCAATAGATAGATATCCTTGTCTAACAGCTAAACCACCTGATGCACATGCTCCTTCTATTCTTGTAGCTGGTATATGAAGATGAGAGAAACCAGCAGCATCTGCAACAAGAGCTCCTACATGTTCCTGACCGATGAATCTACCTGAACTCATAGAACCAATATATAATGCATCAATATCTTTACCTTCTATACCAGCATCAAAAATCGCCTTTGAACCTGCTTCAGCAATAAGTTGACGAAAGGATTTATCCCATAATTCGCCAAATTTAGTTATACCTATTCCTATAACGGCAACTTCTCTCATCCTATATCACTCCCAATATAATAAATCGGTATATTTAGCATAGATACCGTAGCTTATATACTCTTTATCATCTATCATCTCTTTCATACTAGGTGCATTTTCCCTATTGAGTTTCATAATATTATCTGTAACAGTTATATCAAAACCATCGCTTCCTGCACCTGAACCATAGCTAACTAGAAATATACGATCACCTGGTTTAGCAACATCTAATACAGATGCTAATCCTACTAGAGAGGAACCAGAGTATGTATTGCCAATAAATGGTACTAATAAACCTTGTTTGATCTGTTCACTTGTAAAACCTAAGATCTTAGCAACCTTCTTTGGGAATTTTCCATTTGGCTGATGGAAGATAGCATAATCATAATCCTCCGGTTTAGTGCCAGCTTTCTCTAATAAACCTTTTGCGCAAGATGTGATATGTTTGAAATAAGCAGGGGTTCCAGTGAATCTTCCACCATGTGATGGATATTTCCGCTCTGCCCTACGCCAGAAATCAGGTGTATCAGTAGCATATGAATATGTATAATTTATAGAGGCAATTACATCCTCTTTACCAATTATAAAAGCTGCTCCACCAGCAGCTGCAGTATACTCTAATGCATCACCTGGAGCTGCTTGTGCAGTATCAGCTCCAATAGCAAGACCATATCTTATATATCCTGCTTTAACTAGAGCTACACAGTTTTGGATAGCAGCAGTACCTGCCTTACATGCAAACTCGTAATCAGCAATCATTAGATCAGGAGTTGCACCGATTGCTTCTCCAACAATAGTACCAGTTGGTTTTACTGCATATGGATGAGATTCACTTCCAATGAAAATTGCTTCTATATCTAAGGGATTGATGTTGGTTCTCCTTAAAGCAGCTCGAGCTGCTTCTACGCTTATAGTAGCTGTATCTTGATCAATAGATGGAACTGATTTTTCATAGACTCCAAGTCCAGAGCTCATCCTCTCGCCATCTTTACCCCATATGGAGGCTATCTCCTTTGCTGTAATTCTCAATCTAGGTATGTAACCACCATAACTAACTATACCTATATCTTCCATGATCAGTCACAGAAGATTGAAAACAAACAGAAGTATTTAAAAATGACGTTAAATTTATCGTTGAAAAACGATAAATTATAGGGTTATTTTCTGCCCTTTCTTTAGAGCATGCAATGCTTCTTCAGCTAATTCTTGAAGTTTCTCTTCATCAAGAACTGCTTTTCTAGCTTTAAGATTTTGTTCTTCAATAACCTTCTTTGCCTCTAACCATCTTTTCTTTCTCTCATCACGGAAGGAGATAATCTTAGAACGCATCTCCATAGCTTTCTCATGATTCTTCTGAGCTTCATTTCGAACCTCTAGATACTGCTGATGCTTCTTATTAGATTCAGCTATAGTTACAGCCAATTCATTTACAAGTTTTATATATTCTTCATGTTTCTTCTGGCTTTCATTATAATACTGTTGAACCTTTTGATGTTCTTCATCTGCTTTTTTAAACAATTCTGATATCGCTTTTTCTTTATCAGATAGATCAATCTCTATAGTTTTCTGTTTCTCCAATTGTTTCAAAGCATCTTTATATTCAGCTTTCTTCTCTCTAATCTTCTCTATAAGTTCATTCTCCTCAGCAGGTGTTAAAACCATGGTCTCCTGTTGATATTCAAGCATCTGTACATCTGCTTTTAATTCTTCAACTCTTAAAGGTAGATATTTAAAAACCTCTCCTTTTCTCTTCCTTCTAGCTTCTATCAATTCTTTAGCTTGTTTCTGAAGGTTATTCCTTAACTCTTTGTGATATCTCATCTTAGCTACTAGTTCATCCCTCTCCTTTTTTACCTTCTCCATGGCTTCTTTAAGTTCCTTATGCTTCTTATTGATCATATCTCTTTCTTCTCTTAATATACGAGCCAGATTATTGAGTTCATTTCTTCTCTCAATGTATGCCTGATATTTCTTCTCTGCATTTCTCAGTTCTTCTAATTCCTTTTTATTCTCTGTTTTCGGAGCCATGGTTAACACAACAACTTTATTTTTTTCTTAATGTTGCGAAACCTGAATGCTAATATCGTTTTTACTTTTTTCTGCAATCCAGGGTATAGTAACCCTAGCGTAACTCTTTGGAGGTATAACGATGTCATCTAATTTATGTTTTTCCTCACCATTAATTTTAAAGGAAATGCTAACTGGGGATGACGGCATATTTCCTTTATTGCTTAACTTAAATGTTGTAGATACTTTTTCTCCTATTATGAACCTCCTAGGCCAATGAGAGACATCTTCTACGGATATATCAATATAACCTTTTCTAAGAGTAGTGAGTAGATTAATCTTAGAGGTTTTTCTTATACCTAATGTTTCAACTATAAAAACGATTTCTGTCCAATCTTCCTGTTCAACCTTATCTGTTGGCTCTACTTTTAGAATAATCTTCTTAGATTGACCTGGAGAAAGCATAGCTTTATTACTAGTTAAAGTAACCTTCCATTTATCAGGAGAGGAAACATTAACATTGAATTTATAAGAACGAGGTTTCTTAGTAGGATTCCTTATAGTTATAGGATATTCTGCTTTCTCATCAGGATCTATCTCTCTAATTCTATCAACACATATTATTTCTACATATTTTGTTGTAACTATCAAGGCTATAATTATCAGTATGAAGAATATTATTATTAGAATAATAGCTCCAAGTGCATGTGCACCATAAGATCCAAATACCTCATTGAAACCTATATCCGTTGCAATTGATTGGAAGAAATCATACACTCCTTCTAGTATATTAGCACCTATAATAGTTGTATTTATAGATACTGATGCTGTTACACCGCTTTTCCTTGATAGAACAGTGAAATTAAGTTGATCGATCTTTACATCAGTATTATCTGGAACAAAGATAGTCACATTAACTGTTTTATTAATATTTGGAGAGAGATTCTGGATGCTATTTGGTTCTATCTCTACTCTCCATTCGTGAGAGGATTCGGCTATGATATTATAATTATCCGGCCAGTATCCTGTATTATTGTTTATAACTATGAAACTGTATGTATAGTTTGTTCCATGTATAACCTCTCTACCCTCAGGTGGAATGATGATGATACTATATGTGACTGCATCTTCTGAAATCTCTGCATGTACATCAAAAGATGTTATACCTGTTTTTCCTTCAAATATAATAGTTACATTTAATTTCTCTCCATATGCTTGAAAGCTATTATCTTTAGATACAAGTTTTACTGTAACCTCTTTAGATCCATTTATTGTAAATGAAGAAGGATTAATTATTATATTCCAGTTGTTTTTTTCGTTACTTGAAAAAGTCTCATTTTTGATGTATACATCTATTGTATCAGGTAAATCACTATTTACATTTATTATGTAGATAACCTTGTCCCCAGGTATTATTTTACCATCTGATGGATTAGAAGATCCATTTACAGTTATATGTTTTGTTTCTTCAAAGGTTAAAGAGATATACGAAGGGTGGTCTTTGGAATCATAATATAACTCTAATTCTCTGAATACTCCTGTAGAAGCGTTTTTAAGTGTAATTTTAAATTGTAAGGCTGCATCATGCGTTACTTCTACACCATTCCCTAGTGGAAATATAAATTCATATGGTTGAATACTAGATTTCCATGTTTTACTGAGTTGTTTATCCGCAGAGGCTATTATTTTGTCATCAGATAGAAGAGTAACCTCTATATTCATATTTGGTTTAAGAGATAAATCCTTATATTTCAGATATAGTAATGCTGAAGCTTCAGTTAGAATCTTATTTCTAGATAATGCATTATTTTTCCATTCGCCCTTTTCTTTGAGTAGATCTACTGTTTTACTTTGACTGCTAGTAGGCTTAGATTTATCCATAGAAGAGTTGCCATGTAGATAATAGGTGTATTTATTCTCCTCCACTTTAGTTGAAACTGTAAATGGTACTGTAACAGATGATGGATGAGAAACAGAATTATAGACGAAAGATGAAGAGATCATCGCCTTTGTTACATTCTTTAGATCTTCAGAGGTGAAATTAAGTTCTTTGGAAGCAGTTTTGACGATTTCTATTAGATCGAATATACTCTGTATTTTAGATAGATTTCTATTCTCAGCTACTTTCTTCAGAGATGCTAAGGTTTTATTTACCAATTTCTTAAGAGTAGGATGGTCTTTTAGCATAGAAGATACAAATGGTTTATCACTTGGAATTAACTCTACTTTGAATAATAGTAGTTCACCAGGTTGAAGTTTATAACTTATATCTTTGATATTGAGTCTCTTATTTATAATATTTTGAGATCCAGTTAAATTTAAGGTTACATTTCTAAGTTCCTTTGGTATAGGCATTATTGAATTTGGATTAAAGGTATATATCCCAATAGAGGCTTTATCTGGATGCCTTTTAGAGGCCAAGGAGATATGAAAGTATAGATCAAAGTCAAAAGACCCGTTTATATTCAATGATTTATCACCAATATTCTCATATCCCTCTACAATTCTAAGCGGATTTGGAATGAGAATTTCATATGAATCGAGGAACTCTTTGAACTCAGGTGGTAAATCAGTCAGATCATTTAAACTAGAAAATGCCCATAAGGCTAGCCAAGCTGTGACTTCCTCTGTATTTACATTTAATCCTTTGAATAATGGAGGTGGATAATATGAATCTTCAACACTAGTTGGAGGTGTTTCACTCATGAGAAGAATCATGCCAGAGGAATCATAGTTTTCACCGCTCATATTTAAATCTACTTTTCTAAAATATAGTTTGGTTTCACTAGATGGTTCAGCTTGAACTGGGTTATGAGAGGATAAGGGTATGATTGGAATGAATAATAGGAAAATCATAGAAACAATGAAAAGCTTTCTAGTCAAGATTATCATCTCATTCCAACCTCATTACATAATTTTTACAAGTATTTCTATATAAATTTTTGCTGACATCTATATCCATTTTACATCAAATCAAACTTCTTACTAC
>QMTB01000034.1 GCA_003649845.1 Thermoplasmata archaeon
CTATTTATCAAAGCATCATATATATCTAATGGTAGAGAAACTATATCACCTTTTTTTAGATGATAAGTTTTCTTATTGAGACCTACAAAGGAAGGTACATCCTCTAGTATTCTCACAACTGGATTTGTATTTGCTTCTCTACTATATTTTTCCTCTAAGTTAACTTTAGAAGTTTTTTTTGATTCAACAAATTCTTCTAAAGTTTCTTCTTTTAATCCTTCATCTCCTTTTTCTATATTCTCTTCTATCTTTATATCTTCTTTTACCTTTGCTTCTTCTTTCTCTATCTCGATTTCTCCTTTTTCTAATTCGGTTTTACCACCTATGATATACCTTTTAGTAGAGATAAGTAGATTATAGACCTCCTCAAAAAGTTTTTTTTCTTCTTCTAAAATATTTTTTATATTAGGATCCCCACCTCTACTTTTTGTCATAGCCGCAATCAATATCTTCTTCTCACGTTGCTCATATATACTATTTATAACCTTCTCTATCCTTTGTAGTTCTTCTCTTATAAGTATTTGTTTCTTAGGAGATTTCTCTTCTATCAAACGATTGTTTAAATCAGATAGAAATGTTGATACATCTCTATAGAAGTTTTTATCTATCCTTGTTAGGGTTGATGAATTCCTCTCTGCTTGTTGAATCTTCCTTAGGGATATATAGGATATATTTGGCATAACTCTAATTTTAACTAAATGCATAGAATGATAGATAAATATTGGGGCACTAGCTTATAGTAGCTATTCTCCTACCCATCAAGAAATATGCTAGATATATTGGTATCTCCTCTCTACCTTCTTTCAAATTAAAATCTTCTCCTCTAATCTTTATCTTAAAAGGTTTATGTATATCTATTCTAATGCGATCCTCAGGTAGCACCACTGGATCCACTAGTGGATTAAATGTTTTAAGTTCATCCAGTTTTATCCTTGTAACTTGGAAACCTGTTTTACCATGGAGCGAGTAAGGTAAACGTATCAATCTTTTTACATCACAGGTGACAGGTTCATCTGTTTCTCCAGCTGCAAAGGATACAGCTGTTTTCCTAAGTACATTATTCAAGAAGAATCTACGTATAGTTTTTGATTGATCTAGGTTACCTTGTTTAATTCTTTTTATCCTCTCCTCAGATAGGTCATTTAAAAGTTTTTCAGCTGTTTTTCTACTAACACCATACTCGTGAAGTTTCTCAATAGGGTTATCAGTAGATAGAATCTCATCTATTATTTCTAATAATCCTCTACTTATCCTACCACGCCAACCTGGTTCATCCGGGGAGGGTATTCTGAGGGTTTTACCACTTGGTAGATTTCTATTACCATATCTCCTACTAGAAGTTATCTCTTCTTGAAAAACAAGTGTTTCTTTGAGGTCTCTACCGGTTATATAATCAACGATTTCTCTACGTTCACTACTATCTAAAGTAAAAACCCTTGGGTCTTTAACATGACAATGATAACCTCTACTCCCACTGAAATATAGTTCTAGTTGGTCTTCATTGAAACCAAAATCTTTCATTAGAAAATCTTCAACTAGTTTTATAAATTCTTTTTTAACAATCTCCAGTTGCTTCTCATATGGGAGTTCTTCTGCATTCGGTAGATGATCAGCATCGAGATCAAATATTAGCTCTGCCCCCATCCACTTTTTCTCAGCCATAGTAGGAGCATCAGGTTTCCTATAATATGCAGTTGAATAATATACATGGGCAGGTGCTTTATCTATAAGGAAATCATTGAAATACTCTCTTCTAGCAAAGGATATATGACGTAGCATACCTTTACCACCAAATAGGATGAAAGCAAATTCTCTTCTTCCAAATCTATCCGGTAGCTCCGCGGGATGCTTTTTATACCATTTCTTGAAACAGTCACGCATAAACTCTAAA
Source organism: Thermoplasmata archaeon (assembly GCA_003649845.1). Classification (GTDB taxonomy): domain Archaea; phylum Thermoplasmatota; class E2; order DHVEG-1; family DHVEG-1; genus B44-G15. The sequence continues at coordinate 1,892 of QMTB01000034.1, forward strand.
GATGATTTTATTTCATCTCTTTCTATTTTCATCACCCCAAGTATACCAAAGATTTATGCTTAGATTTTTTATTCATCTTATTTGATGCATGATATAGTTGAAGATGAGTTATTCAGCTCTTCTATTATAAAGGATTCAGAGAAACTAGATTTCGATTATATACCAGATGAGCTACCACATAGAGAGGATAAACTTCGTATACTCGCGAGGATATTTAAACCTATATTAAGTAATGTACCTCAAAATGCTGTTATAACTGGTTCAGTTGGTACAGGTAAAACAGTTCTTGCAAAAAGATTCTGTCTATCACTTGTTAAAACCGCTCGTAAACAAGGGATTATCCTCGATTATATTCATATAAACTGCAGACGTCGTTCAACAGATTCAATGGTTCTACTAGGGATATTAAATCATTTTGACCAAGGATTCCCTGACCGTGGTTTCTCTGTTCAAGAGATGCTCCAAGTTTTAGATAGACAATTAACTAGGAGAAAAAGCCATCTAATAGTAGTTCTAGATGAAGTAGATGCTTTACTGCATAGAAGCGGCAGTGATCTAATATATAATTTAACTCGTTTCTCAGATGAATATTCCAAGAAGAAAAATCTCATATCTCTAATACTAATCTCTCAGAAAAACATCTTTCCTATGCTCGATGTTTCTTCTCTAAGCACTATTAAACGCAGTAACCATATTCATCTAGATAAATATAGTAGAGATGAACTCTATGATATTATAAAACAGAGGGTTGAGTTAGCATTTCATAGAGGCGTTGTAAATGAAGACTCTATAAATCTTATAGCTGATATTGCAAGTGAATGGGGTGATGCTAGATTTGCTATAGAGTTATTATGGAAAGCCGGTTTAGCTGCAGATCAACAGCATTCTTTAGAGGTTACACCGGAGCATGTAAGAGCTGCAAAGGCAGAAACATATTCTATTGTAACAGAGTCTAAACTTAGAAATCTCAATAAACATCAACTATTAACCTTAGAAGCAGTTGCTAAACGCTTATATCTAGATGGTACGGCTTATACTAATACTGGTGATGCTGAACGTATGTATATGCTTATATGTGAGGAACACGATGAGAAACCTAGGGCACATACCATGTTTTGGAATTACCTAAAAGAGATAGAGAATGCTGGTTTTATAACTTTAAAGAAATCCGGTAAAGGACAACTTGGAACTACTCAACTTATATCTCTACCGGATATACCAGCGGAGATTTTATGTGAAAAGATAGAGGAGATACTACCAGATATCAACTAGTATAATAGTTACAATCCTCTCTAATAGGACATGTATTACAGATAGGTTTAACCCTACACCATGTTTTACCTAGATACACTATTAAAGCGTGAAGCTCTTTGTATACATCTACAAGTTTTTCTTCATCTTTAAAGAAAGATTTAAGATTATCTTGGAAAAACCTTTGTACATCATCATAGGAATCGGAGATATATAGAGGTATATGATTACATAACCTCATAGTATAGGCATCTACAACAAAAATAGGTTTACTACCAGCATATAATAGTATAGAATCAGCGGTTTCTCTACCGATTCCTTTAAGCTCTAACAGTTCTCTTCGTAGATCATATAATTCCTTCTCAAATAATACATCTAAATTGCTATTATAATTTTCTACAAGATAACTTGCAAGATTTTTCAAACGTATAGCTTTCTGATGATAGTATCCAGATGGTCTAATAAGTTCCTCTAAAAATTCTAATTTCACCTTATTTATACCATCGATACTCAGTAATCTCTCTTTTTTAAGATTATCAATTGCTTTCTTAACATTCTCCCAAGCTGTATTTTGTGTTAGAATAGATCCTACTATAATCTCAAACCTAGCGTCACTATTATTTATCCTATGATATTCCTCATCAAAAGGCCACCATCCCTGAGGGCCTAATTTAGCTAATAGTTTCCTATATAACTCAATGGTGTTCATGGTCCCATTCTAGGATATTATACACTCTGACCAACCACAGTCTTTACAAACCATACATCCAGCTTCATATACTAGATGTTCTCCACCGCATATAGGACATCTCTCTACCTCATTGCTAGTGAGAAGAACCTTTTTCTCCTCTTCCTTTAACTCACTCTCCGGAGTTATCACCGGTGGTTTAATCTCCAATCCTTTTTCACTCTTCTTAATCTTTATATATTCTCCCATCCATTTATTCTTTGATAGTACATCTTCAAGTAGTTTCATAGAATAATCTGAGGGTTCAGCTCTCTTCATCTTCTTCTCCTTCTCAGTTATTATATTCAGCACCTGTTTTGTTTTAGATCCATCTCTATACACTGTTACACCTTTGCAACCTAGTTCATGGGCTATGAGATAAGCTTGTTTCACATCCTCTATACTTACATCATTAGGCATGTTTATAGTTTTAGATATAGAATCTGTTATAGCTCTCTGCAGTATAGCTTGTGCGACAAGATGATCAAGCCAATGTATATCCATAGATGTTACAAAAACCTCCTGTAGCTCCTTAGGTATCTCCTCTAAACCTTGTATACTACCATAATTCTCAGATATCCTTTTCAATATCTCATCGTTGTATAATCCAAGCTCTCTTAGTTTCTCCTCAAATACACTATCTACATAGAAGAAGGAACCTGCTGACACTTTTTTCTCATATACTAAGGCAAACATTGGTTCAATTCCATTGCTAGTATCTGCAATCATAGAGATAGAACCTGTTGGTGCATTTGTTGTAACCATAGCGTTTCTAAGACCATATTTTTTAATCTTATCAACCAGTTTATCCCAGTTTAAATTCCACCATTCTCTATTATAGTAGAATTCTATTGGTAGTTTACCTTCCTTATAATCACTGTATTTAAAGAGTGGGAATACTCCTCTTTCTCTAGCTAGTTGAATAGATTCCTCATAGGCATGGTATGTTAAAGCCTCTGCTATCCTAGCCATCATATTATAACCTTCTTCAGAGTTATATTTTATATTTAGTTTAAATAGTAGATCTGCGAGACCCATTATCCCTACTCCAACTCTCCTAGTTTCCTTCGTAGCTATATCAATCTCTCTAATAGGGTATCTATTCATTGTTATAAGATTATCAAGCATTCTAGTTATCTTCCTAGTTGCTTCTCCAAATCTATCCCAATCAAAGATTGTTTCACCATTTTCCTCTCTAGTAAATTTCGCAACATTTATACTAGCTAGATTACAAGATTCATAGGGATATAGAGGTTCCTCACCGCATGGGTTTGTAACCCTCACAGGTCCATCTCTAGCATTTAGAAGTATATTTCTCTTATTTATATTATCAAAGAATAATACACCAGGATCTGCTTTCAACCATGCATGATATGCTATAGAATGAAATAGTGTTTTAGAGTTAATCTCTTTCCATATCTTCTTTGATCTAGGATTTATAAGAGGATAATCTGCTTCATTTGCTAGATACTCCCAAAAATCATCCCATATACCTACGCTGAAGTTAAAATTCTCATATAAACCTTCTTGATCCTTTGCAGATATAAACTTATCTATATCTGGATGCCATATCTCTAGTATACCCATATTTGCTCCTCTTCTAACGCCACCTTGTTTTACTACATCCGAGACAGTATCTATAATCTTCATGAAGGATAATGGACCAGATGCTTTACCCATCGTAGATCTAACTATATCTCCCTCCGGTCTAATTTTTGAGAAATTTATACCTGTCCCTCCACCAGCTTTCTGTATCAAAGCAGTTTCCTTAGCTGTATTCATTATAGATTCTATGGTATCATCTACATCTAATGTGAAACAAGCAGAAAGCATACCAAGTCTTCTACCAGCATTCACCAGTGTAGGGGTATTTGGCATAAAAACCTGGTTGATCATCATATTAAAATAGTCATCAATTATTTTTTCATATTTATCAAAACTACCGTTTTTAAGCATGACAATGAGTTCATCTAGCTTTATCTTTACCTTACCTTCATTAGCTAGTTCCTCATAAGCGGCTATAAGACGTTCTAGATGCCATTTAGTAATAGGATATTTACCTATCCTTAGTTTTTTATCCCACATATCTAAATCACTTAGATACTTAGAGACAGTTATAGGGAGTTTATGTTTACCATTTATATCATAAACCATTGGATCATACAGTATCTCTGGTAGTGAGATTGCTACTGCTACTCTTTGAAAAAGCTCTCTAGGAGATTCTATAATATTACCATTTTCATCTTTTATAAGATATCTATATGCTAATACTCTCAATGCATTAACACTAAATCTTTTATCAATATCATCCAGTTTATCTTTATTTAATATCTTCTTTTTCTCTTCTCTTATATCAGCTTTCTTCTGTCTATATAGAATATATGCTTTAGCTATCTTTGTATAACCCTTTTCTATTAGAACCTTCTCAACGACATCCTGTATCTCCTCAACCGTTGGTATCTTATGGGTGTTATACTTCTTCTCCAATTCTTTTACAACAAGATCTGATAAATTCTTAGCTCTAACCTTTTTTTCTTCTCCAACTGCAACTATCGCTTTCAATATAGCATTAGTTATCTTCTCTTGATCGAAATCTACTATGCGTCCATCTCTCTTCTCTATCTTGGTGAGAACCATCTATTGTTCCTCCTTACCCAAATAAATATACTCGGATAAATCCGACTAATTTATAGTCAGTTTCTATCCCCAGTGATGATAGCATAGCCGCAATATAAAAATTCTGGTTTATATCAACGATTCCATGAGAGATAGATGAAAGTATTCCTTAAAATTATGAATCAAAAGATCTGAGTTGCTGGCAACTCTATTGCATAAAGAGTTATGTTAAGATGAATCTACGGGGGTGGGACAGGCTATAATAAATGCAACCCCTGCTTAATCGTTAACATGTTAGCTCTTCTAAATATGATGGAATAATGTGAGGTTATTAGCAAACAAACTTTGATAATCCAATCAGATAATCTTGTGAATCTATCTTCTATAACCAAGGCAGCGTAAGGAGGTGTCAAAGAAAAACTCTGAGAATTGTCCTATACGTTCTCTAATCTTTTCTTTTGTCTATCTTCTCGACTATTTATTCTAATATCCTATGAAATCAAGAGATATCTTATGCTTCTTTTTTTACAGACGGGTTTCTCCTAGTTTCTATTGTCTTTTATATTCTCCTCTTTTTCCTTTTGTATCCTACATTTTAGAGAGGATTGAGTGTAGCCTTATTCAAAAACTATGCATTACAGTAGAATTAATACAATTGACATTTTTTCACAGCAACTTTAAATAATGGTACTGTCAGATAATAACACGTTAATACATAACAATATGTGGGTGGTGAAAAAATATGAAGAAAATAACAATTGGAGCAGTTGCCGTAGCTGCTGCAGCCGCTGCAATAGGTGTAATGCCTTTGCAGATTCTCTAATCAATTTTTCTCTTCTTTATAGAAATAATCTTCACTTATTTAATTAGTAGAGATCTGGTAACCATCGTTCTTTATGAACTGTTGCCATTATCCAATAATTCTCTTTTTTTATTGAATTTGGAAATTTGTCGCTTATTTCCTCCATTAATTTTATTAGTTTATCCGTATTTTCTACAACTATCTCTGGTTCAATATCGCTCCAACCTACGGCAACATTTAAGCACTCTATACAACCTTTATTTTCCAGATATCTGATTATGTTTCCTCTCTGATTATAATCCTTTAAAAAAATATCAACTTTATAGATCTGAAGACCAAGAAATGACCTATCAATATTAACTCTATACGCCTGAATTACTCCAGATTTCTCTAAATTCCTCAGTCTATAGCTTATACTCTGAGATGAACAACCAATTTTTTCTGCAAGTTCAATTAATGGTATCCTTGCATTTACTGCAATTTCATTCAAAATCTTATAATCAATTTCATCAATTTTTACGATAGTTCCATCACATGTTGTTCTATACATTATCTTATTATCAGATTTGTCCGGTTTGTCTAATAGATACGACTTTTTATAGCCTACTGCTTGGATGTAAACTGAAATAGTATACTTTTCAAAATAATCCCCATATTTTTCAAGTGTTTTATTCCAAAATCTATAGAATTCATATATATTTTTAACCCAGATCACTAGACTCAAATCTATTGGTCCCTCTACAGAAATTACCGCCCATGAATTCCTGTACTTTGTGAAGTATTGTATTATCTCCCTTTTTATTTTATTACTTACATAATGGAAATTGATATAAATTCTAAATACTTGATATCCCAACTTAAAAGTATTTATTGCTGTCCAGAAATTTTTTATTACACCCTCTTTCTGCATCCTGTTTATCCTATATGCTACTACGTCTCTACTTAATCCTACTTTTTTGCCAATCTGGGCATTGGATTGTCTGCAGTTGAGATCAAGTTCATACAGTATTTTCCTATCTTTAAGATTGAGTTTGTACATAGAATTAATCCAATAGCAATTATGGTTATTTGAGATTTTTGTAACAGGGGGATTAAATATTTAAGTTCACAACCTATTAAAACCATCTAAAGGGATGAGGATGCAAAGAGATTGTAGCTCTATTTTACTGATTAGTATGCCCTTCGCAGGGGTGGAGATACCTTCTATTCAACTAGCCCTATTAGAATCTTATCTCAAAGAAAGAGATGTTGAAATAGAAACTAGACATTTATATCTTAAAGCCGCTGATTTCTATGGTTTAAAAAACTACAATACTTTGATACATCCACCTAACGATTCCTATACATCGCAGATGGTTTTTTCAAAATATGTTTTCCCAGATCATTGGGAGAAAAATATTGAAAGATTTAAAGAGTATTACAATAGAATTAGTAAAGAACAAACTTTTGAAGAATATGTTAAGAAAACTGATAATTTCTATAACTTTGTTATCTCTAATATAGATTGGGGGAGGTATGATATCATTGGTTTTACTCTCAACTATGGACAGTTTCTTCCATCGCTTGCTGTTGCTAAAAAAATAAAAGAGTTTTATCCTAATAAGAAGATTGTTTTTGGTGGAAGCAGAACCACTGGTGAACTTGGAATAAATACACTTAAGATTTTTCCATACGTTGATTTTGTTGTTTCAGGTGAGGGAGAGGAAGCACTGTATAGATTATCTATTCAATCTGCTAACTATGATCAGATTCCAAATCTAATCTATAGAAAAGATGGAGAGATTGTTTTCAATAATACTACTAGTCAGATGAACTTAAATCTACTTCCTATACCTTTATACGATGATTTTTATAAAGAATTGAATTCAGTTTCTGCTATATTAAAAGAGTACTTTTCCTATCAAGGTAGATTGCCTGTTGAGATATCCAGGGGATGTTGGTGGAACAAATGCACCTTCTGCAACCTCAACATCCAATACAAAGGTTATAGAGAAAAAGATGTAGACAGGATTGTCGAGGAGATTGATTTTCTGTCAGATAAATACGAAATCCTTAGTTTCCATATAGTAAGCAACATCCTTCTACTTAAGAATATGGGGGTTCTCTGTAAGAAACTAATGGAACTTGGTAAAGATTTTTCTTTCTTCGCTGAGACTAGAGCTGGTCGTCTAAAAAGTTTTGATTATGCTCTTTTAAAAAAGGCTGGTTTCAACGTGATTCAAACCGGTATAGAATCTTTTAGTAGCAGCTATTTAAAGAAGATGAATAAAGGCGTTGGTGTTATAGATAATATCGCTGCTCTCAAGTTTTGCATGGAGAATGGTATAACCAATGAGTACAATCTAATAGTTGATTATCCAAACGAAGAGCTTATAGATTTTGAGGAGACTCGGAGAAATGTAGAGCTTATCGAGGATTATATTGATCCACCTAATCTTTGTAACTTAAGGGTTTTGTATGGTAGTCCTATATATTGTAACAGAGAACGTTTTGGTATCAAGGAATTGGATTTCTTTGAGATAGATAAGATCATGTTTCCAAGGGAGATACTTGAAAAAGGAATCAGTTTCGTTTATTCCTTTAAAGTTAAAGAGAAGAGTTACAGCTGGGAGGATCTTATAAACCGGTGGAGAATTAGGAGGGAAGGCATTAAAATGAAAGGAGTTAAAAGCAGAAATTTAGCTGATACCCTAGTTTTTTACTTCATTGATGGTAGAAGATTTTTGAAGATATATGATAAGAGAGGAGATGGTGATTTAAGGATTTATGTTCTCGATGAAGAGGAGCGCGCTATCTTTTTAGCTTGTCAGGATGTTGTATCCTATGAGAAACTGCAAAAACGTTTTCCCGAGATACCAGATTATAAGCTAGCTGCTATACTTTATGCCATGGAGGAGAATGGTTTAGTTTTTAGAGAGGGTAACCGCTATCTTAGTCTTCCTCTCAGAGCGTATCCCAGGTTTTCTGATCTAGATAAAGATGAAAAAGCGATCCTTGGAAATGAATTGAATGCTATTTATAGC
>QMTB01000035.1 GCA_003649845.1 Thermoplasmata archaeon
CCATATCACCAACTAAGTTGCGATATAGCTGAGCTTCACATCCGTGTCCTCACCGGACCTTCATCTTCCATCGTAAATAGCCAACTTATTTATATAGGTTGCGTTTTTCTGTATCCTGTCAACAGATATAGATAACGTCATATCAAGATAATCACCTAATTATTCACCTGCATAATTTCTCCTTATCATCAAATTAATATCTCGTCAATTGACTTAAATAAAATTTGAATATAAATTAAAAGAAAAAATAGAGAGAATAGATTTTATCTATCCTGCGGTGTGTTAACCTCCTCCACAATTTTGATACCTGCCGAAACTCCATCAATAGAATGGATCTCTGCTCCGCAGCTGATAATTGTCTTCTCAACCTGTCTATAATCTATATTTGGACCTTCGATAGTTACCTTTACACTGTCCGTCTTTGCATCAACCTCATCTAGAGAAACATTTACACCTGATACCCCTTCAAGATCACTAAGCATCTCAGCAAGCTCGATAATAGATGGGGAGTGCGGTTTGAGTACATCCAATATCAATCGTTTTATCATACCCAATCTGGAACTCTCCGATACCTCTAATTATATCCAATATTAATAAATCTTTGCTCTATTCTTTAAATATGCACGTAAATTCATCTTCCTTACCATTGATCTTAGCGTTAAGCAGACCTAGAGCCATCCGAGCCTCTCTGAGATCATCGGTTTTAAAAAATATTCTAAGGTGTTTAGTAGACAAACGTTTACCACATTTAAAACAAGTAACATTTTTAACATTATCTTCTATAACTCTCGGTGTTTTACAATTTGGACATACAACAACATAGAACATTTCCAGTTACAGTAACCTTAACTAATAAATATAACTATTGCTATTCGGTTTTTCATACACCCGCCTTAGCTCAGACTGGCCGGAGCGGCCGGCTGTAGACTCTAGAGGCTGAAACCGGCAGGTCCCCGGTTCAAATCCGGGAGGCGGGACTTCCTTTCCATTTTTCATATATCATATAAATTATTAGATGACTGGGATATATGATACATATGGAAATAAATGTAATAGAGAGTCTAGCTGTTAAAATTCCGATAAAAAAAGGCGAGGAAATTCGAAGATATCTATCATATAGAAATATCCTCAGGAAGGATCTTAAAATCAGAAAACAAGGAGACTATCTTCTTTTGCCGATAACAAATTCAGATGAAAAGATTTCTTTTCCAATAGTAAAAGAAAAATTCGAGTTGCATAAACAAAAGATAAGATCATATAAAGATCTCCTAACGAATCTGGGTATACCACTAGATAAATTCCCAACATCCTTTGATATAGTTGGAGATATAATCCTTATGAAAATTCCATCAGAGTTAACTGAATATAGAAATATGATAGGGAATGCATTGCTAAAAGTTCATCCGCATATCAGAAGTGTTTATAATATTAAACCCGTCAGTGGTGAACTAAGAACTAGAGAAGTAGAAATTATAGCTGGTGAAGATAGAAGCATAACGATTCATAAAGAATATGGCGCATTATTTCATATAGATATAGCAAAAACTTTCTATTCACCTAGACTTGCAGCGGAACGCAGAAGAATAGTCTCTCTGGTTAGAGATGAAGAGGTAATATTAGATATGTTTACAGGGGTTGCTCCTTTCCCTGTTTTAATTGCAAAATATGCAAATCCTAAAAAAATTTATGCAATTGATAAAAATAAAGAGGCAATATCTTTTGCAAGGAGAAACATAGCTATTAATGGAGTAGAAGATGTAGTGGAGCTTATACAGGGAGATGCTAGAGATATAAGGGATATTCTATTAGATACCAAGGTTGACAGGGTAATTATGAATCTACCTTTCTCTGCATATAAATTCATCCCATATGCTCTAAAGGTTATAAAACCAAGGGCAACGATACACTACTATGATATACTAAGAGAGGATTCATTGGAGAAACGTAAGAGGGAACTGGAAGATATTTCATTTAAATATGATTTCAATCTATATTTTAAAGATGTTAGAAAGATTAAAACTTATGCACCACGAGAGTTTTATATAGGAATGGATATTATGGCTGTGAAAAAGCCGATGTAGCTTAGCCCGGTAGAGCGGCTGACTTGTAATCAGCAGGTCGGGGGTTCAAATCCCTCCATCGGCTTTACCAACGACGTTTTCTATCTGCTAGTAATATGAATATTGCTAGTAGTAGTAATGAATATCCAAATCCAGGTGTCTTCTCCTCCACTGCTTTTTCAATAGTAATAGTATCTTGTGCAACATCTGTCTTACCATGATCATCTGTAACGGTAAGTATAACCAAATATGTTCCTGGTTCTGTATATATATGAGTTGTAATAACACCATAACCAATACTCCCATCACCAAAATTCCATGTATAATTAACGATATTTCCATCTGGGTCACTACTGTTTACACCATTAAACACTATATCTTCACTTGTTCTTCCGGATTCAGGGGTTTGAATAATAGCAATAGGTTTCTGATTTGGTACACCTCTGATAGCAGCTGTTGTGATAGAAGTATCAGTAGTACCAAGGTTATCTATAACAGTGAGAGTAACTGTATAATCGCCTGGACTTTTATAGGTATGCACAGGTTTCTCTGCTAGTATCTCACTAGTTCCATCGCCGAAATTCCATCTATAAAATTTTATTTCTCCATCTGAATCATAGCTATTAGATCCATCAAATGTTATAGGTTCATCTGGTGCTGCACTATAAGGTCCACCTGCATCAGCTACAGGAGGGTTATTATTTGGCGGTGTAACCATTGTAGTGAAAAACCATGTATCCGAACGGTTTTCCTGTAAACTATCATTAGCTATGGTATACCATGCAAATGTTGTATCAAAAGGTTGAGTAAAGGAATATTTAGCAGTTCCACCACTTGGAACTTTTTTATCTATTCCAAGAAGTTCATTGGTATCAGCACGATAGAAATATACTGTCAAATAATCACTATCTGAATCCTCTACATCTACTTGTAAGGTTATTTTCAAACCTACTCCTGTTGCAGTATCCTCTGGCCTGGGGTTAGTCGGCTTATCCGGCGGTTTTAGAAAGAAACCGAGAGGGAAATTGTCTATGACACCATTTTTATTATAGGGTCTATCTCCTATTCCATCTCGATTTCTATCAATATAGTTATAATCATCCCAGTAATTCCCTTCTGCGTTTTTACTCCATTGATTACTACCTTCCTCTCTAGCACTCATACCGTTATCTCTAAATGTATTATGGTAGATAATATTATTAGTACTGCTGGGTAGTGTATATATACCAGAGGCAGATGAATTAGAAAAAGAGTTATTTTCTATTGTATTTGAAGAACCTGCAAGGGTAATTCCTCTATTGTTATAGTTGAAGCTATTTTTATATATATTAATAGAAGTACCTTCCAAATAGATTCCAATACCTGTATTATTGATGGTATTATATCTTATTTTGCCGGTGGTGCCATAATCTAGATATATACCATAGTAATCTATTGATGAAATAGAGTTATTACTGATGTTAACCATTTCGCATTTAGTTACATAAACCCCTTGATTAGAGTTGCTAATATAGTTTCCATATACCCTATTATTATCTGAAGAGCTGAGATAGATGGCATATTGAGAACAGTTTCCTATTATATTATTGAATATATCATTAGTGTCAGAGCCTTCTCCACATATCCCACGAGCAGTGTTATTAATAGTATTCCCGCTGATAACATTTCCTTCACCAGAGGAGGATAGATATATAGCATAACTCTTTGTATTATTAAGGTGATTACCTTGGATAACGACATTATCTGCTTCTATCGCAATTAAAGCACCTATGGGAGAACTTTTATGATCTCCAACATCACTTATAGTGAAATCTTGTATCTCTGCATAATCTGCTTTTACCTCTATAGTGTATCTTTTATCTGTCCTAGTATCAATTATACTAGGTTTTCCATCTATACTACCCCATAGTCTAACTCTCTTATCTACAACAATAGTTTCATCATATGAACCACCAAAAACATAGATTGTATCACCCTCATCGGCGATATCTATAGCGTGTTGTATACTAGTATACGGCCTCTCAGCTGTACCATCACTATAACCTTTATAAGATGAGTCAACATAGATATCTTTACTCTCACTGATAACCATGGAGGTTGATAAACTCCATGCTAATGTAATAAATAATAAAATCCATATCCTTTTACCGTTCATGGTAATCCCATCCACTCAAAATAAAAAAGGTGAAAAGGTTTATAGTTTTTTCTACCGATTTGAAATTCAAATTGATATTTATGAAGGGAAAAAAAGTTTGTATAGGTGGAACATTCAATATATTTCATAGAGGACATAAGAAATTAATAGATACTGCATTGGAATTAGCAGGAAGAAATGGCGAGGTATTTATTGGTTTATCCAGTGGCAAATTAGAGTCTCAAAAGAAAAAACCAGTGAAACCTTTCTCAGAGAGAAAACAATGTATAGAGGAGTACATTAGAGATAAAAAATTTGAAGGACATCTTGAGATCATACCGATAGAGAATAGATTTGGTTTAACACTTATCGAAGATTTTGATATAATAGTTGTATCACCTGAAACTTTTTCAACTGCTCTAGAGATAAATAGAAAGAGAGAGGAGCTTGGTAGGAAACCTATCAAGATAGTGGAAGTACCTTTTGTACTTGCAGAGGATGGAAAACCTATTAGTAGCAGTAGAATTTATAGTGGAGAGATAGATGAGGAAGGAAATATCTTAAGTTAAGTTTAAATATAGTTTATTATTAACATCGGAGCGTGATACACCATGGTATATGTTATATTCGAAGTTCCATCTGAACAGCAAAGTAAAATTAATGATCTTATAAAAGATGATGTCATAAGTAGACAGAGTATTCTAACGAGAGATGCTAGAGCGTTAAACATAGATAAGGATGTTTCATATGTAAAGATAGAGGGTAACGAGGAGGCTATTAAAAAAGCAGAAGAATTAGCAGAGGAATTAGAGTTTAAGAAACTAGATGAAAAAGAAGCATCTGAAATAAATGATAAAATCAGAGAACAAGAAGATTCCGCTGCAGACGGCATGGGAATGATATTCGGATAAAAAACCTCTTTTTTCTTTGCATAATTTCTAACAGATTGATTTAATTCATCTTTCTCTATTTTTCAAGAAATTTAATCATGGGATATCCTGCAAATATGCCAATAAAATCAGATTCAACAAACAATTTATGACATAGGGTTGGCTCACTGATAAACTTATGATTTAATCTGCAGACTATTTTGATGGAAATTCTATATCAAAAATGTTATAAAATTTGTAACAAATATGATATAAAATATGTTAAAAATCTATCAAAAATGTATTGAATTATATCATATATTATATGTTTTTTTATCATAGAATCCATAAGCTTCTTCGCTATGAATTTTATATATTCCAGTAATTCTTCATTTTATTATTTAGAGAGTTAACTACATCTTCAGCGTGATTATATTCTTTTACAGTATCCTCAATATAGATGGGAGTACTACATAGTTGTCCAACTATCGATGCTAAACATTTTCCAATCCAATTTAGGTTATATCCTCCTTCAAGAGTACAAACTATTTTGGTTTGAATTTTTTGAAATTTCTTTATCAATTCACCGTAGAAGTTAGCACTCAATTTTAAACCTCCAAGGGGATCTAGATGATGGGAATCAAAACCGGAGGATACTATGACGATATCTGGTTTAAACTCTTCTGCAATTGGTAGAAATATTTCTTCAAGCAACCTATTTATCGTGTTTTCTCCACTTCCATGTGGCAGAGGTGCATTAACAGTATATCCCTCGCCTTTATCTAATCCTATTTCATCTATGGAACCTGTGCCAGGGTAATGTGGAGAGAGATGAAAAGATTGATAGAGTACTTTATCATTATCATAGAATATATCTTGTGTTCCATTTCCATGGTGTACATCGTGATCGAAGATTAACACTCTGTTACCTTGTTCCATAAGTACATGTGCAGAGATAGCAGCATTGTTGAACAAACAAAAACCCATTGATCTATATTTAGTGGCATGATGTCCTGGTGGTCTAATAAGAGCTACGCCATTATCAGCATCTCCATGAAGTACATCTCGACATAGTTGGAGTAAACCACCTGCAGCAAGTCTAGCTGTAATATAATCATCTTTACATACATAGGTATCTGCATCAATCCATCCATTACCGGTTTCACTTAATCTTTTAACTTCCTGTATCATAGCATCAGAGTGAACTGAATATAGGATATTCTCTGGTAGCAACATTGGTTCCTTGAAAACTAATTTTTTGAAAAAAGGCTGTCTTCTAAGTTCTTCCAACATTACCTTAGTACGTTCTGCATTCTCAGGATGCTCTATATAGGTGTGTTTATCAAATATTTTAGAGTAAACTATTTCTGTCTGCACAAGAATAGACAAAAACAGTTAATACATATAAAACTATTCTGCGTTACCCAATTGGGGGAGAATATAATGAGTGAAACACTCCTTAGTATAACACCAGATTACCTATACTTTCATCAAAAAGAACCTAAGCCTGTATCTGATTATCATAGACCATATTTTCTAGTATTTGGAGATAATTCTATAAGAAAAAAAATTATAGATTTATGGAAGAAGAATAGCGAACCACCGTTATCTTATATAGAAAATGTAGGTGAAATAGAGGAGTATAGAAGTTTCTGGGATTTCAACAAAAAAAGAAAGGTTTTCCGTGTATACTCTACGCAATCTTATCATGTACCCGAGATAACTGATTATCTATTTTTCCACTATAATATATCTACAGCTGAACATGATATACCATATCATCAAAGAGCACTTGTAGATCTGGCTGCAGAAGATAAAGCATGGTTATTTGACTCTAATGATAGAGAAAAAAAGTTGAAAATTCTGGTATATGATATAGAATTAGCTCAGTATAGAGAAGGCGATACTAATTTACCAATAGATATCATTGGATATGCTGATACTGAGATAACATTCTCCTCATCAAAAAACCTTGAAACAGAAGATTTCAAATTTGATATATTAGATATCACATCTGATATATCAGAAGATGATATAGTCCAAGTAGTTTCTCATAATATAGATGAAGAAATAGAAAATCTACTTTTTTTCATAAATCTTTTTATCAAATATGATATTATTTCTGGCCACAATATAGTTGGTTTTGATAATAGACAACTGAGGGGTAGAATAGAAGGTATACTGAAACAATATTCCGATCGATTATCATCAAAAGATAAAAAAGTTTTTGAACGTTTTTTAAACACATGGAGTAGAGTAGATAAATCCTTTCATTTTGGAATAGGTTCAGAGGTTACATACTTCTATCCATGCAGTTTTGACACTTATCTAGCATCTAGAAAATTTTATCCATATCTAGAATCCCATAGTCTAAAAGCAGTAGCACCATTTCTAGGAGTAGGTGTAAAAGATCGTTTACTATTAAAACCATCTGAGATAAAATTTGATGAGAGGACATTGAAGTATAACAGGCAGGATATACTTGAACAGATGGGTATAACCGTGCGTCTCATCCAACAGGGTCTTCCATTATCTTTTACTACTTGTATGCCCTTTGAAACGCTTCTACCAGCTGGGGCAGTAAACATGTGGGATCACATGGCTCTTATAAGAGGAGCAGTAGAGAAGAAGATTATGCCAGCTACATGTAAATCTGCATCAATTGCAGAGATTTTAGTTAGAGATTTCTCTGATTGTAAAACCAAACAAGATATAGTAAAGAAAGCTAGAGGAAGGAAAGAACAACTTTCAAAAGAATTCATTAGAGTAGTAAAATATGGCGATGAGATGCCGGATTGGGTAGAGTATCCATATGTAATTGTCAATCCAAAAGCTAGGGATTCAGATGAACGATTAAATTATCATATGCCCGGTGGCATGACTATCAAACCAGATAAAGACACACGCTCTCATTTTATTCCATGGTGGCATGTAATTGTAGCTGATGTAGGAGCAATGTATCCAACTATATTAAAAGCATTAAACATAGGTGCAGATACCATAAAGCTATGTAAATCTTCTGAAGAACCAGATATGTGGATATGGCTTAAAAAACTGCCGACAGAGTTTTTCGATAAAAATGAGGTTAAATGGAAACCTATCTCAAAGGAGGATTTCTTTGCAGATAAAGGCTATAAAATCGGTATAAAAATAGATCAAAAACCTGGCGTAGTAAATCGTGCAATGACAGGTATAATGAGTATGATATCTCAGATCAAAAAAGAGTTGAAAAAAATAGAGGAAACCGGTAACATAGATGAGAGAAACAGATTGAAAATGATGTATCAAAGTGTTAAAGGAGCTAGAAACGCTGGAACACATGGAATACTATCTGCTCCAACGGTATCCGGTAGACAATTTAATTTATGGGGTGCTGCGGCTATAACAACAGAAGGACAAATTATACTTGCTGATACTCTTAGATACCTACAAAAACAAGGTATAAGAGTGGTATATGGTGACACAGATGGAATATACCTCGGATGTTCTAGATCAGTTGGAAATCTACCAAGATTTTCAAAGGCTTTAGGTGTAAATATACCTGCTGATGAAAGGGATTGGCTTACTAAATCAGAGGATGCAATTAAAGCCATAGAGGAATGTAATAATAGGTGGCGAAAGGAGTTAAATTATCCAAGTTTTGAGTTAGAGCCAGAGGTACATGATGCAATGATATTTGTGAAACATAAAAACTATCTCATATTCGATGAGATTAACGGCAAAATAGAGATGATTACTAAAGGTAATAACTTTAAAGGATCAGATAAAGCAAATATCGCTAGGAAAGTGTTAAAGGATATAATGATAGAAGTACTTAGAGAAAATGCCAGATGGGTAGATGAAGAAGAAGCTAGAATAAAGGTTAAAGAAAGTATTAAAGCAAAAACTATAGAAATCCTATCTAAACTTGATCTATCAAAAGTTGATATAGAAGATCTAACACTTGTTCAATCAGTAAAGCCAGCTGCTAGATATAAAAAGAATATGAATGGATCCCTTTCAACATTTGGTAAAAGGGCTATAGCATTAGAAAAACTGCTAGGTGAACCAATTAGAAATACTATAAAACTCCGTTTTGTCGTAACAAAACATCCATTACCTGGAATTAAAAATCCTTCTAAAAGCGGTGTGAAACCAATCGATTACATGTACCCTGTGGATCTAATAAAAGATAAAGGAGATATAGATTTAGATTGGTATAAGAAGATGATAGAAAACTATATCCAAGGAGCATTTGGACTGAGCAATATAGAGAAAACAGAACAAACAGGTTTAGATGCATGGATGTAAAAATGATAACAATTGTACAATAAACTGTTTATATATTAAATTTAACATAAAAATTTGGTTACCATGATAATTGTTGGACAAGTATCGAATAAACAAGAAGCTTTAGAGATACAATCAATAGCTAGACTTAGTTTAGTAGCCCAAAGAGCTAAATATCTCGCTAGACTCAGTAAAGATAAACCACGATCTCATCTATAGGACCTATATGTAATAGTGGTGAGGATAAACACTGATCTAAGGCATCCATCATACAATAAAACTAGATAAAAATACTAGATTACAAAATATTAATCCTTCTCATATCAAATCTATTTTTTTAAAATTTTATATCTAGTATACAATAGCCTCTCTGCAAATCTTTTTATAATCCTTTTAAATATAATATAGAGGGGTTTGCAATGAGAATGAAAACATGTAGCATAATTTTAATAACAATGATAATGATAGGCACTGGATTTTATACTGCAGCGACCACCAATAAAACCCATGTGGAGATAATAGAAATATCAAAAAATTTCCCATCACCAACAATAGAGTATAAGAATAATAGGTATATAATTAGTCTAAAAGAAACAAACAATAATCTAGATGGAATACCTTTTTTCTCTGAAACCTTTGAATTTCCACTCGGAACTAAAATTAAAAGTATCAAATGCACCTATAATCCCTTTGTAGAAACAGTATTACCAGAGAAAATATCTACAATTAGAAATCCTATACCACCAGTGTATAATCCCTATAAACCAAATGAGAAATATAACACAAATAAGGACACATACACATCTATAGGTTGCTCGGTATATAATATAAAAAAACATGCAGGTATAAATAGAGAGGGAAAAGAAACCTTATTTTTAACTATAGAACTATACCCAATACAATATGAAAACAATATTTTGAGGAACACCAATTATATACATCTAAAAATAGAA
>QMTB01000036.1 GCA_003649845.1 Thermoplasmata archaeon
AACCTATGCATCTTATGAATTTTCCAGATAAATACGATCTATTAATAATATCCTATGATGATTTTACTGATATATTAACTCCACTTGTAAATCATAAGAATAGCATAGGAGTTACAACAAAAATAGTATCACTATCAGATATTTACTCTGGAACATATTTCCCAATACAAGGTAGAGATGATGCTGAGAAAATCAAATATTTCATAAAAAATGCTAGGGAAGAATGGGGTATAAAATATGTATTATTAGTTGGTAACTATTGGCGTATACCAGTTAGATACTCTCATCTAGAAACAGATAAGGGTACGAAATTCGAAGAATTATCCTTTGTAAGCGATCTATACTATGCTGACCTCTATGATAGTAATGGCGGTTTCTCTAGCTGGGATACTGATAACGATGGAGTCTATGGCGAATGGCCATATCTAATGGGTATGAAAGATAATGTTGATATGGCACCAGATGTTTATATTGGCAGATTAGCTTGTACATCTAGATACGAAGTTGAAACAATGGTTGATAAAATTATAACCTATGAGAATACTACATATGGTTCAAGATGGTTTCATCGTATAGTTACAGTAGGTGGAGATACCTTTGATAAAAACTGGGAGAATGGAACAGATTATGATGAGGGAGAGGTAGCTAATGAGAAAGCAATTGAATACATGAATGGTTTTACACCTATTAGAATATGGGCCAGTTTAGGTAATCTCGCAACGGAGAATATAGTAAAAGAAATCTCTAAAGGCTGCGGTTTCGCTTACTTCGTAGGTCATGGTAATCCTAGATCATGGGCTACACATGAGAATGGAGATTACTATAATTGGACAGAAGGGTTATACAATAGAGATATGCTTAAGTTTTCAAATAAAAACATGTACCCAATCTTAATGGTGGGTGGCTGTCATAATAGCGAGATAGATGTTACACCCCTCAACTTCATAAAAGGATTACTAGAAGAAGGTTTACACTATTTCTCTACAGATCCGGAGGATTTTGGTTCATACTGGTTTTACAACTGGGTTCCTGAATGCTGGAGTTGGTTTTTTGTGAAAGTTAGAAACAGTGGTGCAATTGCGAGTATGGGTAGCACTGGCTACGGTGGAGTAAATATTGGGGATAACGATGGAAATAATATACCAGATTGCATAGAGGGCGCAGATGGATGGTTTGAAACACATTTCTTCAAGCTTTATAATAAAGAACATATAGATATACTAGGAGAAACCTATGGACAAACGATATTGGATTATATCAATAACTTCCCGGTATATAAGAATAGATATGATGCAAAAATAATTCAAACACATATATTACTTGGCGATCCAAGTTTAAAGATAGGTGGGTACCCGTAAAAAATCTTTCCTACCTCCATTAACATGCGATGATAGTAATGTAAGAGTATTTCAGCAGGAGTTGAATAGGAGATATAGTTTTATAGTTGGAACACAGTAAAATATATTGGAGGTGAAAAAGTTATGTATAAAATTATAGGAGGTGGTATACTACTATTATTGATGGTAACACCATCTGTAATAGTAGGTATGGATGATAGCATCACCATAAAACCAAGTACTCCCAATGGAGATAATGGTTGGTATCTCAGTGATGTATATGTCACATTCCATGCTTTTGATCCACCAGAGGATAGCAGTGGATTAGCATACATATATTATAGGATCATAAAAGTAGGCGAAGAAGAACCTCCATGGGAAAAATATGAGATAGAAGGTTTTGTAACTAGATATAACTTCACTGTACACCTAGCGGAAGATGGTAGATATATATTAGAGTTTTATGCAGAGGATCACGTTGGAAATACAGGACATATACATTCTACATCAGAGATAAGGATTGATAAAAACTCGCCGAATGGCAATATAATTATTCCAAAAGATGGATACATATATCTCTTCGGCAGAGAGAGTTTTAAAAATCCATTTGGGTATACACTGATGATAGGTTCTATAAATATTGGAGTAGATGCAATAGATGAAATATCTGGGATATATAGAGTTCATTTTGAGATACAGGATGATAAAGGCGTATACAGCGGGGATGATACCACATCACCGTATAATTATATGTTTCTAAAACACTATGCTTTACCTACAGATTGTATATTAACAGTTAACCTTAGAGATATAGCAGGTAATAGTATAGATATTCAAAGAGAATTTGTAAAATGGCTATAAGCGAGAAACTTTTATAAATTAAAAAAATGGGAAAGGAGAAGGAAAACTCAGTTGATAGCAGTATAGAGAGTTTATCCGAAGAGGGCTCCTAATCCTGCTGCTGCTTCTTCCTCTGATACTTCTTCTTCCTCTTCTTTCTTCTTTTCTTCTTTCTTCTTCTCCTCAGCTGGTTTCTCTGCCTCAGCGGTTGGCGCTGCAACAGCAACTGGTTCAGCAGCTGCAGATTTTATAGCTTCCTCGATATCTACACCTTCTAGAGATGCCGTTAGAGCTTTTACTCGTGCTTCATCAACTTTTACTCCAGCTGCTGTTAATACTTTCTTTAGATTTTCTTCGTTGATCTCCTTACCTGCTGAATGGAGAAGCATTGCACCGTATATGTATTCCATTTTCTTTCTAGCCTCCTTTTATTTAGCTATATTTTTTAATTCTTCATCTAATCCTTCTTCATTTATATGAGATGCTATAGAAAGCATCTCTCTATATGCTTTTGCAATTAACCTTGAAATGGTTTCTTTAGTTGGAATCGCTGCTTCTATAGATAAAGCAGTAGATTGCTGATAAGCTTTTATAAGTAATGGTCTAATGGTTTCTTTAGTTATCCATGCAGTTTCAATTGCCAGGGAGAAAGCTGCAGATGCTGCCTCTCTAATATGAGCGAGATATTCTTCTATATCTATATCTAATACATCTGGTTTAAATATATATCCATCCTCAAATACTCCATTCAGAGATATACCTATTTCAATTGGATAGATCTCTAGTCTTGTAAGCATCTGTGCCATATCTCTAGGTATCTTCTCTCCTGCTTTAACAAGGAGTTTATCACTTTTTATTACAACCTTTCCACCTTGAATTGCTGCTGGTATACCAACTTTTTGTAATTCTCCTACAATTGGACCTGGTTTAAAAGGCGTATCGCCAGCTTTTATCTCTATATCCTCTGGCGCTATCTCTCCACCTTTAGCTGGAGCTTTGGTACGAGTGGATTTCAAGGTTTTATAGAGTTTAAATGGATTTAGATTAGTTGCAATAATTGCAGTTTGACCATTGATAACCTCACTTAGATTAGAAATTCCTTTGACTTGTTTCTCAGCTTCTTTTAAAGCTAGAAGTATTAGAGAATTTTTAGAGGAACGTATTAAAACATCTTTACGTAGATTCTCACGCATCTGCTGCATCTGAGGAGCAGGTATGCCACCTATCTCTGCAACACCAATGACAGGGTGAGATGTGATAAGCTTAGTAAGTTCTTCGACTTCTTTGTATTTCCATTCAGCTACATGTGCCATGGTCTTTCTCTCCTTACATGATTCGTTCTGCGGGACCCATCGTCGTTTTTATATAAATTGAATCTATATTCATACGTCCCCTTTCAAGTACTCCTTCTAATCTTTTAACAATAGCTTCTAAATTCGCAGCTATATCCTCGCTGCTCATATCCTCTGTACCAGCGATAGTATGAAATGTAGGATTGCTTTTAGATCTAAGTCTAACAGTATCCCTAAGATTATTCACCATACCAGTTATATCTACATTTGGTGGAACAGGACGAGGCATCTTACCTCTAGGACCAAGTACAGTACCAAGGCTCTTACCGATGGTAGGCATTAGAGGTGCTTCAGCTAGGAAGAAATCATATTCATCAGCTATCTTTTTGAATCTCTTCTTATCTGAAGCGAAATCTTCTATTTCCTCAGGGGTTATAAGTAGATCTACTACATCTTTTGACTTCATAGCTAATTCACCGCTAGCAAATAAAGCAATTTTAGCCTTTTTCCCTCTACCGCTTGGAAGATGGATGTCCTCTTCAACTCTGTTTTTAGGTACACTGAGATCGATATCCTTTAGATTTATCACTACATCTATGGTTTGTTTGAAGTTTCTATTTAACTCTTTTGATGCTTGCTTTATTTTTTCAACTGCCTCGATGAATTCTTTTGATGCCATATGTATCAGTCTAATATTTATTCATTTTATAGATGAAAGGTAGTTGTCGGGAATGATAACTTTATTTATAAAAGTTTGGTATGTCTAAGGCATTCTTTCTACTATTAACTCAAATATATCCTCCGGTTCTCTCACTGTTTTAAGTTCCTTTCGTCCAATGAGGGGAGTTCCCTCTATATTATCTCTTGACCCTTTTTTATCAGTAAATAAAGCAGCTTTTTTCTCAGTTATCTTAGAGATACTGCTTATAATTCTTGCCTTCTTTATTATCCTTCTATCATATCTTTGTACACATGTGATCATAACCCTATTATGAGTTTTACTTAAAGCTTCAAAAGGACCTCTGCCCATAGGGATGATTGTATAACCTATATGTTGTAGAATAGTAAAAACCTCTGTTTTAAGATCTCTTTCTTTTTCCTCTTCTGGCGTAAATGGCCTAGGTCTAGGATGAATAGATTCACCGTGGAGGATATCTATAGGTTTAATAATGATATCGCCTAGTAAATCCTCCATTCTCATAGCAACCTCTATTCTTGCATTCATACCCTCTTCATACATCTGAATTGTTTTTCTAGAAACATGTAGAGATCGAGCGAAGGAACCTCGTGATAGCTGTCGTTCCCTCATAAGTTTAACTAGTTTCTCTCTATCAAGGCTAACATAGAATCCACCTGGAGCAGCGTATACACGTAGTGGTACACCCTCCAGTAGATGATGCTTTAAGGTCTCTACTGTAATAGCTTGGATACCAAACCTATCATATACAACGTCCTCCTCTAATGCACCCATCGTAGCATGTTGACCTATAAGAAGAGGATGGCCATCTAATAAAGAGGCAAGTGTTTTTAACTCCTCTGCTACTTCCTCTGATAAAGCATTGATATTGGTTAAAACTTTAATTATAAGAAGAGAATTATCTCTCCTAGCTATGAGATCAAACCCAACAGGACGCATAGTGAGAACATTAGATACATAGAAACCTGCATTAACTAATGTCTCTCTTACATCCTTCAATAGGTTTTCTCTATACATAGCTCTTATATGGAATATAAAAACTAATAATATTTAATAATATCGGGAGAAAATACGCTATGACCTGGATAGGTATTGATGACACAGATTCAAGAGAAGGCGGATGCACTACATATGTTGCATATCAACTAATTAAAAAGCTATCAGAATATGGGTTTAATATAGTTGGTTATCCAAGGCTTATCCGTTTAAACCCTAATATACCTTGGAAGACACGTGGAAACGGAGCTATAGTATTAAAGGTTGAGAGAAGGCATCAATCCAATCATATTATAGGAGATAAAGAAATTTCCTCCTTTAGAAAGAAATCTTCTAAAGATTTAATAGAAATCATCGAGGATGTAATAGAAAGATATACAATGTTTAATGGAGAAAACACCAATCCAGGGTATGTAGCTCTAGAGGAACAACCTCCATATGATATCTATCTAAAAGCTGTGAGAGAGGTGGTTTCACTTAAAACAATTGAAGAGGAATTAAAATCAACTTCTGGATTTTGGAAGGGATATGGAAATAAAAGAGGTTTGATAGGTGCTTTTTCTGCAGCAGCTTGGAGACCTAAAAATGATAGAACATTTGAGTTAATCGCATATAGATATAAAAATAGATGGGGCACTAGTAGATTTGTAGATGAGAAATCTGTTATAGAGATGGATAGAAAATGTCTTACAACTTTTGATAACTATGATTATATCAATAACTATGTTGCTATAGCTCCACATTCACCTTGTCCAGTATTGTATGGTATAAGAGGAGAGGATACAAAGGAGCTAATACATGCTAAATCTCTTATAAAATCTGAGAAGGTCTACGGATGGTTAATATTTGAAACTAATCAAGCTACAGATGAACATCTGCAGGAGAAAAAAATTAGAGATATTAAACCTTTTGAATCAGTTATAGTAACTGGTAAAATATCTTCTATTCCCAAAACTATACAAGGCGGGCATGTATTTTTTTCATTATCCGATGAAACTGGTTGTATCGAATGCGCAGCATATGAACCTACGAAGAATTTCCGTGTAATAATACGTAAGCTTCTACCAGGAGATATAATCTCTGTATATGGTGGAGTAAGAGATATACCGCTGACCATCAATATTGAAAAGATTAAGGTTATAAAACTTATAGATGTTTTTGAGAAGATAGGTAATCCCATCTGCCCTAGATGCGGTAGGAGAATGAAATCTAAGGGTAGGAATCAGGGATATAAATGCAAGGTATGTGGATTAGAAACAAAAAAAGCTCCTATGAAAAAGAAAATTAGAGATATAAAACCAGGTTTCTATGAAGTACCTGTATGTGCTCGTAGACATCTCAGTAAGCCTTTGAAACGTATCAATAGAACCTGAAACGTATAAATTCTGCGATATTATACTCATCTATCTTTTCTGTAACTCCAGCTATTTTTATGCTACCTGTACAATGAACATGGTATCTCCAATAATTTATGAGTCCAAAAACTGTTCGATAATCAACTGTAGATGTATCTATAAATATATCTATAAATATATCTTTATACTCTGCAAGTATATGAAACCTCCACGGGATGATATATCCATTTTTGAAAGAAAAACCTCTAGCAATAATATGTATATTGGAGGAGGGTATATCTATATATCCATCTTTTTCTTTATTCACAACCAATATAGGATCATCTTGATACCATGTTGGAAGGATATCCGACCATGTAATTGTATAACTTTGAGAATTTGTTTTACCCCATATCCACCCGAAATTCATTCCTGTAACAATAGTAACATTCCAATTATGGTCATGATATCCTATACCTGTTACTTGATATCTACTATTATTGATAATTAGATATCCACTAACAGAGGCTTTAGGTAATATAACCGCCCAGTTACCAGCTGGTGTTACTCCCTTCCAACCTTCTGTTAAACCTATATATTCAAGGAATATAGATGCATTCCGAGTATTATAAAAGAGAGTATAGGATAAAGAAGATGGATCATTACCTGTACCTTTCATGTTTAGTTTATCCTCTATATGAACAGAAGGTGAACTTTTAGATAGTTCAACAATATCTATTGGATATATATCTCTCTCCTGTACAACTGGTATACCATAATGATATATATTTAGATTCACTGCTACAAAACCTTCTGTAAAGATGTTATATACATGTATACTGAACTGAAGGGTGTAACCTTGTGTAAGTTCAGCATCAAAATACCACCATTCAGTGAAATGAAGAACCTCTGAACCATGAAAGGCATCATCACATAACGTAATATTTTCTGTATTAAAAGAGAAATCCGGGAGATCAGATGTAAATGTGAGAGGAGAATATTTTTCAATAGGTGGATTAATTGAACTACTTGAGAGGAGAAATAACATGAATAGAGATGATAAAATGCTGTTAAATGCCATATATGCCATACAATAGATATATAGACCAAATTTTATTTAAATATTTATCTGTTGGGATTGTATTGTAGGAATTGCTGAAAAATCTAGGAGAACATCATATTTAAAAAAACGTTTTTTTTCAATTTTAATCAGTATCTATTTAAGATAATCTTTTATTCATAAGATTAGAATAGCAGAGATATGATATAAAACTCTAAGGAGGATAATATGCCTATTCAAATTCCAGAGTGGGCTCAGATATTCCTTATGTCTATGATACCAGGTATAGAAGCAAGATTAACTGTACCCTTCATAGCTATCGGAGAATTTGGTTGGCCATGGTGGAAGGCTTTTCCTATTGCTATTGCTGGTAATATGTTTCTTGTGCCATTTATTCTATTATTTTTTAGAAAAGTAGAATTGTTTCTCCGTAGATATCCAACTTGGAGTAGAGCAATGGATTGGGGATTCCCATTAATTAGAAGAAGAGCAGATGATAAAGTTAGGAAATATGAAACTGCAGCATTAATTATATTTGTAGCTATACCTCTGCCTTTTACTGGTGCAGGACTTGGTTCACTTATAGCTTATCTATTTAATTTCAGAATCTGGGAATCTGTTTTTATGATACTTATAGGTGTAATTATTTCTACATCAATTACAACTACACTATTCCTCGTAGGAAAAGAAGTATTTATAATTGGAGGATAAAAAACCTTTGGGATTAGGAATATGATAGAAGATTATAGTACGCTATTAGGATTATTAGTAGCTGGCTTTGGCAGCGGTGTATCTGTTGGAATGGGATCTGGTACAGCCAGCCCAATTATAATACCGATTTTAACATTATTGATAAGTAGTTCTATTCATCAAGCAATCGGCACTAGTTTATTTGTAGATTTTATAATTGGATGCACAGCAGGTGTGCTTTTCCTATTTCATAGTAGAGTCAATTTTAAAACAGTATTATATCTTGGTATACCTGGATTAATTGGAGCCATAGTAGGCAGTCGTTTTACATCTTCTGCTTCTGAAACAGGTTTAAACTTGTTTTTAGGAATAATAGTCATATTTATTGGAATAAATTTTCTAGTTAATGGGATACAGAAGAACTTGGATCTCATTCAAAATAAAATTAGTTTTGAATGGTTTAGAGAAAACTCGAAGATATTTTTCCCTGTCTCTGGTATAATATTGGGTGGAATAAGTGGTTTTCTTGGCATAGGAGTCAGTGGTATTATTGCTCTCATACTAATTTTTGTAGTACAATATGATATACATACTGCTATTGGCACATCTTTACTCATAATGTCTTTTATAGCTGGTGCAGGAGCAATTGGGCATATAGCATCAAGGGAGATAATATGGACTGCAGCTATCTTTGCTGCTACTGGAGCCTCTATTGGAGCATTATCGGGATCAACATTTGCAAATAAGATCAATAGTGATTTATTAGGTAGAATCCTAGGAGGGATAATTCTACTGCTAGGTATTCTAATAACGGTTAGAACGATATTATTTTAAAAAAACCATGAAGCGTAATACTTTTAAGTAGTTAATATTTATAGGAGAAAATTGCAAAGCGGGTGTGGTGTAGTCTGGTATCACTTAAGCTTGCCAAGCTTACAACTCGGGTTCAAATCCCGGCGCCCGCATATTTTCTTGTTAAACCTATGTTCTAGAATTCTAATCAGAGATAGAATCTATAGAAGAAATACAATTTTAAAAGTAACTATTATGATATGATCGTAGAATAACTAGAATCTACCAACCTACTAATAGAACTCTGAGATAAGCTAACATTATATAATCCCACTTTGAAACGTCGGTATAAAGATATAGCAGTCATTATTCAGTTTTATATCTGAGATACTCTAGAATCTGGTTTCATTCCTATAATCATGCCTGTTATAAATGCTACTAACCATATCAGGTATACAAGTAAACTGAATTTTGGAAACACTGTTAAAAGCATCGTACTTCCAATTTTGATGGTAATATATACTATAATAATATTATGAAGTATTATCAAAGCCAATGCGATACCGCCAAACTATCATATGAATTGGATATATCTCCCCTCTACCTAGAATAAACATTAAGGTTGCACCGCTGAGTTCAAATATAAACCAAGCCAGAATAGTTTAACATGCCAAGATTTAAGCGTACCTACTGATAACTCAGATAGAACTCCGAAGGAATAACATAGAAATGCAAATGTCAACAGTATCATAGAAGCTTTGAGCAATGTATCATTGGAAACATCTGATCTCATATACCTTGGAAGAAAACCTATATAGTCTGTACTTCTCATTCTATCTAAATCATTGAATACTTTTCTTACAGGTAAACTTTCAACATTATGGCATAGCAGTAGCTGTAGAAACCATTAGGAATATTGCAAGAAATACTATACCTCCCTTAAGCTTCATATATATCCCCCCTATGTTTTTACAGATAGGTAATATGTTTATATAATATATTAATTTTTATAAAAAATTATATAAGGTAAATGATGGATTGAAGAGGGGAATTCGATTATGGGAACTACTAATTTATTCTTTTGAAAAATATTGTAGGAAAGTTTATTGAAAAATATAATTTAAAATTAAATAAAAAA
>QMTB01000037.1 GCA_003649845.1 Thermoplasmata archaeon
GTTCTGGTGTTTCTAAGTATCTACCTCGTATGGTGGTTCGATCTAAGAATTATATTGGTCGTTCTAATTGGGCGGTAGATGCATACTTCAAAGGTTATATAGATGAAGTAAGGATATTCAACAAAGCATTGAGCCAACCACATATTATATCTTATATGAACAAATGGCATAAGTGTGAATTATGCTGCGCTAACCTAGAAAAAGGGCTTATAATAAGCACCTATGATACTAGTAGAGGATATAGAGGATATCCACAAAACCATGGAGAATTCCAAGAACTAATTAGAAGATATGCTACAGAGGATTATCTATTTGGAAGTAATATAACTAGCAACATCCAAGGATCTGGTAATCCCTTTGGTTCTGATGATAGATATCTAACTATTTTCCATGGATATATAAAGATATCGAAGGCAGGGAAATATTCTTTTGCTGTTGATGGTGATGATGCTGTTGAGGTTTCGATTGATGGTCAAGTAGTAGCTGGTTGGTATGGTGGTCATGGTAGATGTGGCTGCACGGCTCATAAAGGAAGTATTGTTCTAGATGAAGGCTATCACATTATAGAATACCATCAGCAAGAATATTATGGTGCTGATAACTATTATCTCTACTGGATGCCACCAGATAGTAAAACCTATAGCATTGTTCCAAGTGATGTATTATTCCATTGTGAGAAGAGAGAAGAAAAACAACCTACTGGAGAATACTATGATCTAATAATCAATGATATCTATATTGATGGAAAAACTGTCTACTATCGCATCCAAAACCTTGGTAATGGAACTATAAACTCTAGTGTATCATATCTCTACGTGGATGGTAAACTCGTTGGAAGAGATACAGTTGATATAATGGCTGGAGGACAGATGAATACAGAATGGTTCCCATATGAAATTGACCTTAGTGAGAATAATCATACTGTAACCGTCGTAGCTGATGGTAATAATGCTATAGAAGAGATAAACGAGGAGAACAATGATAGAACAGAAAACTTCAAAGCAACTTCAATTGGTAAACCAGATCTAATAATAACAAGTATATACATTGATGGAGAAACCATATACTATAGGATACAGAATATTGGTAACAAAATAGCTGAATCAAGTTACACCTATCTCTATGTAGATGGAAAACTTGTATCTAAAGATAGAGTTGGAATAATAGCTCCACAGCAGACAAATACAGAAGGATTCGACTATAAATGGCATATCAGTGGAGATAGAGGTGAGATAAAAATTGTAGCAGATGGAAATAATGCTATTATAGAGGAGAATGAAAAGAATAACGAAAGGATAGAAGATGTAACAGCATCACAAAAAGGACGACCAGACCTAATTATAACAGATATATTTATAGGAGGAAACCTTGTCTATTATAGAATTCAAAATACTGGAGATGCAGTAGCAGATAACAGTACTACAACACTTACTATAAATGGAGAAACAATTGCTACAAATATAGAAAGAAATATACAACCTGGTGAGATGATAACTAGAAGCTTCACATACACTTGGAGATCACTAGAAGAAGGTGAAGCTCGTACAGTAACAGTTACAGCTGATGCAATGGATACAGTAGAGGAGAGCGATGAGAATAACAACCAAAGAACAGAAACTTTTGCAGAGAAAAATACTTCATCAGCTTCAACTGGAAATGTAGATCTAGTGATATTAGATATATTCCTCAGTGGAGATCAAATCAATTATAGAATACAGAATCTCGGTAGTGAAACCGTGATGTCTAGTACTACCTATGTCTATGTTAATAATCAACTTGTAGGTGTTGATCAAGTAGGTATAATGGCTGGAGGACAAACTAATACAGAAGGTTTAGACTATCCATGGCGTAATCTCAGAGAAGGAGATGTCATAAAGATAATTGCAGATGGACCAAATAATATACAGGAAACAAATGAGTTGAACAATGAAAAAACATATACAATATAAATCTCTAAAATCTCTTCTCCCTATTTTATATTATTTTTATATACATTCTATTAGAAAATAAATTCCAGATTCAAAAATTGATTTAATGACCCCAACGTTATAATCAAATATTTTTTCATAGATCTAATCTTCCTTGATCTCTCTCCGATACAATATTGTATTTTTGTTATTAGAGGGTTCTAAGTCAAAAAACTAGGTATTGAATAATAATCTATAAGTATCATCAAACAATTGTATGTTTAATATGAAGCAGACACCTTGTGAATTTTTAATGTGGAATGTTCTTCCAGTTATTAGAAGAGAATTTGCAAGAAATTTAATTGATGTTTTCAATTTATCTCAGAAGGAAGTTGCTGAGAAACTCGGTGCTACTCCAGCTGCGATATCTCAATATTTATCTGGGAAGAGAGGGAAACTGGAGATAAAAGATGGATTTATATTACAAGAAATTAGGAAATCCTCAGAACGTATATTCAAATATGGTGATAAAGTAGTTGTACCAGAAACTTGTAGAATCTGTAAATTGATGAGAGACAGAGATTTATTTGCCTCTATATGTGAAGTATGTGAGGAGGAAATAGATCCTAAAACAGAGGAGTAAATACTATTGTTGTAGTTGAATCTTGTTTTCTACAACATACTTCTAGATATCTGAGATTCTTATGTTCTTATAACATTTTAGATGAGGATTATACCGTCCTGAGTTAATACAAAAGATAAAGATTAGAAGGAGATAACCTCCAGTTTTTAGGGTGAGATATCATATGGTTCCTTTGCTGGATGCCAATCAAAATTCAATAGTGGAATATATGGTGTGATTAGATTAAATTTGTCGAAAAATGGTGCGAATCTACCATGAATAGGTTTCGGTAGAATATGAGGCCAGAGAAGCCAATAGTTTCCATTCCATGTTGTATCATATGAGTTTATAAAATATGCATTTACTATGTTTAAGAAATTATTGTATCTAATAGTGTTTCCATTAGATATAGTTAGTGATATACCTTGGTTCTCAAACTCATTCCATTGAATAATATTATTATCAGATTCTATCAGTAGAATCCCATAGTTTACATATCCTTCTATTATATTATTTTGAATTATATTTTCATCTGATTCTAAAGATATAGCGGTTTTCCAACTTATATAGTTATTTGATATCTCGTTATGATCGGCGCCTTTTTCTGTATTCAGTTCCCCAAGGATTATATTATCCTGGATTTCATTATTCTCAGATTGTATATAGATAGCAGTTTCTAGGA
The DNA here is from genome assembly GCA_003649845.1 of Thermoplasmata archaeon. Lineage (GTDB taxonomy): Archaea > Thermoplasmatota > E2 > DHVEG-1 > DHVEG-1 > B44-G15. The sequence continues at coordinate 3,212 of QMTB01000037.1, forward strand.
TACCTATCGGTCTACATCTAATAGTGAAACCTTTTAGTATCACATTATCCGTATAGATACTGCATCCTTTTTTGATAATAGTGATATTCTTATCCTCGCCTAATATAATAATAGATTTATCAACTCTTATCCTCTCATCGTATACTCCATCATATACATAGATAGTATCACCATCACTAGCATTATCAATTGCTTGCTGGATATAATATATCTATAGGGATGCTCTATACTACCATCCCATGGACCATCTGTATTGTATGCATCTACATATATGGTGTCACCATCTGAAGCATGAGAATCTATTTGTATAGCTATACAGAAGAGTATTAGAAATACTCCAATCCCTATTTTTCTACCTCCCTTCATTTTCAAGATTCCTCCAAATTTAAATAGTTATTAGATTTTATAAAAGTTTCCTTCAATTTTTATACTTAAAGACTATTATTCTTTATCTCCTTGTTATCTTTACTTCCTTCTTTCATCAAAGATGGTAACCTCTGAGCTGAAGTAATTTTCTTCTTACTGTTATATGAAGATATCAAGTAGATATATCCAGATGTTTAATGAGATAACTGAGATAAGGGAGGATATAAGGATCGTTGAAGCTATTATATCTTTATAGAAATTATATCTTTCACTTAAAACTATTAGTGATATAGCAACTGGTGTTCCATGCATAATCGTAAGTACTATTGATTCTATATCTGATAGATTGAAGAATAGTTTTAACATAGTTATTGTTAAAGCAGGTAGCAGTATAATTCTTATTAAACTAAGTTTTAATGCAAAACCAAGTTTTGTATATCTTCTACCATATAGGAATACTCCTAACATAAATATAGCTACAGTAGCAGTTGTTTTACCTATCATATGGAGAGGAGTGAGAAGAGGTATTGGTATATCTAAACCTTATAATTGATGCTATGATTCCCAGTATAATAGAGATGATAATGGGATTCCTAGCTAATCTTCTAGCAACGTTTTTTAACCCTACTATTATCTTTAGTTCTCTAAGTTTATAGACCTCTAGTATAGTGATTGATATGCTTACACCAATTACACCCATGAAAGAAGCTGCTAAAACCGCTAGTTTCTCTCCATTCTCTGGATAAGCAAAGATGATGAAAGGTATACCAAAGAAAACAGTGCTTCCAAATATACTACTTACAATTAATAGATATAAGGTTTCTCTTTCCACTCCAAGTAGAAAACATATAGATATGGTTAATATTATGAATATAAAAATTGGTAGTATAGCTATTATAATATATTTTATTGTATCAAAGCTAAAATCTGTTTGCGTTATATTTATAAATAAAAGCGATGGTATAGCGAAATAATAAACATAGGAACTTAATACTCGTTCATCACCTTTTCTAAGTATATCTAACTTCCTAGATATAGCTCCCAAGTATATAAGCAATAAAATCGATATTGCTGTCTGTATAGCAGTTAACATGTCCTAGTTATCAGATGAAATGAGATCATCATACTCTTTTTCAATACGTAGTTTATGTTTAGCTTCTTCTGCAAGAGCTAAGAAGGTTGTATGTAATCTTTCATCTTCAGTTAGCTCAGATAGAATAGTATAAAGTCTATGAGATGCTTCTTCTCTCTTCATAGCTACAACGAGGGCATCTTGATAACTTATATCTGGAGAAGCTGGGATATCTACTAGATATTCTGATATCTTTAAATCTGTAATGTTCTCAGATGAAGGTTTTAAAACAATTTTCCCTCCTTCACTTTAATAAGTTTGTTTTTATGTCCAAGTTCTTCTTTGGCAAACCCTTCGAAGACTTCTCTCATATTTGATCTAGATTTCTCTGCTAAATCCATATAAAAATTATATGCCTCCTCCTCTTTTTTAATAGCGAAATCCAAGATTTCATCTACCGATTTCATATCCACCATTATAACCCCCTAATTTTTATGGCCCTACATGAACCATAGGCCAATAGACATCAGCTAATTCAAAGAGCTCTGAATTCTTCTTTTCTACTTCTAGTATCCTATAATGCTCCATCTCCATATCTGCAAAATAACGAAGAGTATTATATATAGAGGTATCATCTTTCATCTTCTCAGCCATAGAATTATAGAGGTCATGAGCTACCTTCTCTGCCTCCATAGCTTGTTTAAAAAGCAAACTCATAAGGGTATCTTCTTTTAACTCTATTCTAGGTAATGGTACAGGTGTCTCTGCTGGTAAAACTATTTTTTTCTTCTGAAATTTCTTCTTATATATATCTTCAAGTATCCTCTGATGTTTCTCCTCTTCTTTAGATAAAAACTCTAGTTTATCTTTAAGTAAACCATTCTTTGTTCTATCAGCCATATCTCTATACACTCTTTTGCTTTCAACTTCGCTTTTTATTGCAGATAAAAACAAATCCTCCAATGTATATCTATCTAAATCCATTTATACTTTTCACCCCAAATTCTTCTCTCAAGATATATACTTTGGTATTTTAATCCTTTCATTCCTCCTTTGATATTCCCTAGGATTTCTATTTTAATTCTATCGGATTATCATATCTATTTAGGAAAACAAATTCTCTTAGATTCTTCCTCTCGGGTCTCTTTTTTTCTGCTTCAATCTGTTTCTCAGATAAAACAGGGTTTATCTCATCAGAATGTTTACCAACAATAATCAATGTTATAACATCTAAATCCTCTGGAATACCAAGTATCTCCCTAGTTTTACTAGGACTATAACCAGCGATAGGATGAGCAACTAGACCAAGTTCTGTTGCCCTTAATATAATAGCTTCAACAGCCATCCCAATATCAAAACGATAATAGATTCTATCATATATAACACAATCATCCTCTTTTCTACCAAGTACAACGATGATCATCGAAGCATTATAAGCCCATTCATTACCTTTAGATAAAACAGTATGCATCTCCTCTAAAACCTTTGGATCATAGACGAATATAAACCTCCAAGGTTGATTGTTGAAACAAGAAGCAGTGATCTGAGCGCATCTAGCTAAATCAGATATTAATTCCTCTGTAATTTTAAAAGGTTGAAGCGAACGATATGCTCTCCTCTTCTCTATAGCCTCTATTACATCCATTTAACCACTTAGGAGTCCATCTATTATAAGTTCAACAGCTTCCTCCTCATCAAGACCTCTAGCCATAAGGGTTTGAAGTTGTTTACTGTCAACGCTACCAATAGCTGCTTCATGAGTAACATGAGCCTTGGGATGTTTAACCTCAACTACAGGTATAGCTGTAGCTACACCATTACCCTGTATAATCTCTTTACAATCAACATGACCTCTAGCATAAGGGGCAGTAGCTTTAATTATATTATACACTTCAGCTTTTGCATTATCTCTCACTGCTACTCTAGAAGTTAAAACACCTTTCGCTTTTTCACCAATTAGATTACCTCCTTCCTTTATCTTTATAACATCGTCTCCTCTTCCGCTGACCTTACTCATCATCTCCATTACGCTTTCTTCTAAACCTGTTATACTATAGTTTATATCTAATACACCTACTCTACCTTTTATAAGTTCAAAGGTTGTTTTAAACCTAGCTTTCTTATCTAACTCTACAATTGCTTTAGGATAAACCTCTATACCTCCATCCATACCATGAATATGTTTCTCCTCATAACTATAAGAAGAATTTTCACCAATTTTTATTTTGGCATCCATGATATGTTTAACATTTATTGCCTTTGGAAATATACAATGAGATGAAACAGACATACTAGAGTTTCTACCTATTTCTATATCCATTTTTATCCTCTGCAGGGCTTTCTCATGGGTTACACCAAAACACATATGCACTTTTTTTCTATAACAACATCATCATCTAACCTTAATTTTATATCTACTCCATCCTTTAATTCTCTTGTATCAATATGTAAACCTGGAACAAGGTTTTTACTAACAACTTTATTTAAATTTATCGTTAGATGGGCAGTATCTTTATCTGCTAAAGCCTCATCTTCCTTAGCAAGTTTAATTAGATTCTCAACATCCATTATTATTCACTCTCCTTATCTGGAAGATTTTTATGTTGACATGGTAGACACTCCTCTTCAAAATATGGTTTAATCTTATCTATAGTGCCTTTTTCAACTAGTTTACCACCACATAGGAGGAATGCATGTTCTGCTTGTTTCATAACTGCTAAACTATGCGTTATAAGAATGACAGTAGCTCCATAACTCTTCAATAATTTGATACCTTCAAAGATTTTTTCAAGAGAAGCAACATCTATACCAGAATCTGGTTCATCAAGCATTACAAACCTAGGTTGCATAGCAAGTATAGATGCAAGCTCTATCTTCTTACGTTCACCACCACTAAGTGTTTTATCAACTGCTCTGTTGATATATTCTTCCGGTATTAGACCTACTTTAGATAAAACATCTCTAACAGTTTCGCTTTTCTTCTCTCTAGCAGAAGCCATGATAAATTGTTTGACAGTTAAACCTTCATATCTTGCAGGTTCCTGCCAACCAAGGGTTATACCAAGTTTAGCTCTCTCAGCTACATTCAAGTTTTTTATAGAACTAGCATTGAAAAATATGTCACCTTCTATTTTTCTATAACCTTCTAAACCCATTATAGTATAAGCCAATGTTGATTTACCCGCGCCATTAGGTCCTACAACAGCATGAACATGTCCATCCCAGAAATCGATACTTAGATTATCCAGTATCCTTTTACCATTAACCTTCAAACTAAGGTTTTTAATTTCAAGTATACCCATTTCAACCACTCTTTTTTTATTTCCAATCTAAGATTCTTTTCTCTCCCTCAAGTTTCTTTATATCTGTTACATCTTGTTCTATCTCAATAGTCCCTAGGTATTCTCCCTTTTCATTTCTAATAGGGATATACTGTATATAGATTAATGAGTCACCTATGTTTATCCAGAAATCCGCTTTCTCTCTACTTCCCTCTTTAAACGCTTTAAGTATTTTGTTGACAATACCTACACTTTTAGGTGGATGACAAAGCTGTACAGGTCTACCTATAACTGATTCTGTTCTACTAAAAGTTCTCCTACCAGAGAAGAATCTTACTCTATCATCTCTATCGATAAAGGTTATACCAAAAGGTAGTGTTTTAAATAACATGTTTATCTCATCTGATAGCATATAACCTTTATCTAGTCTTATATCACCCTCTCTAACTACTCTATGTTTATCGCCCTCTGTTTCTCCTTTTGTCAATATAGTTTTTATCTCATTTGGCAACTGTGAAACTTCTTTTTCTGTTAGCTCTCTGTCGATTTGATATGGATAGATTGGTTTCTCCTCTGTAGTCCATTTAGATGGCTTTATCTTATAATATCCAAATACATCCTCTTCTTCTTTTATAGCGGCCCATTCACCTTCTGAGAGAATCGTTTTTAGAGTGGGATAAAGTATATTATTTTCTCTGAAAACCATGTCTATAAGTGATGCTGATACATCATTGATTCTCTCAACGAGTTTTTCCATAGTAATCTGATCATTCTCTTTTTTATCTAAATCCCTAAGTAGCAGTTTTATCTTAGCTCTAATCTCATCGTGTTTCCTCCAAAGAGTACTTGGTACAGCTGTTATACCTCTACGTTCAAGATAGGGAAAACATAGCATCTCCTCCCTATTATAATGTGTTGCTCCTATCCTAGGTAGTTGTTTAGCTAGATTTTTAAGGGATTCAAAATCTTTATCTGACTTCCCTATGGATCTAGAATATAGGTTAAGTAACTCTGCATCCTTCATTATCTGTTCATTTTCATCATAGAGACTACGGAGTGGATGACCTGGTAGTGCTTTGATATCAAATTTTTTATCAACAGTTTCTCTAAATAACTCTACATGTATATCACACATATTTGCTATCTCTTCAGCAGAAACTCCTTCTCTAAGTAGCTCTTGTTCTATGAGAGGTATCTCTAATGGTGATATACTACTCAATAAATCTTTAAATTCTTCCTTAAGTTTTTTGACATCTCCTCCTCTTTGTAGTTCCTTTAAAATCTCTTTGATTTTATCTTTTTTATGTTTTGTATTTCCAAGTAACTCACTCATATTATCTTCACCTCCTTTTCAAAATCTTCCTTAACATATTGACTCCTAGAGATTGTCGAAGTAAAACCAAAGACAGTTGAATATAGAATTGATGAAAAATATATAACTAATATTATGGTGGAAACTATAACAATAAAGGTCTCTTTCTTAAACCATTTCCTATTAGATGTGGAATGATGAGAGCATCTATTTGAATCTAATTCCTTCTCCATATTATCTGGAGAGGAGTTGTAGCATTTATTTAAAGTTATATCATCTTTCATAACTATTTCACCTTAGAGGATATTGGCAATTAATTTAGATAGTTCTTCTAAGAATGATTTATCTCCTTCTCTAAAAGGTGATGGATAATGGGAGTCTATATCAATCTCTCCGATTAACTTACTGTTTTTAAAGATTGGAACAACAATCTCGGCTTTAACCTTCAAACTACAAGCTAGATAATTCTCCTCCATAGATACATCTTGTACTATAATGGTTTTCCCTTCCTCTGCAGCTCTACCACATACGCCTCTGCCAGAAGGTATACGTATATGCTCTGTTGGTTCTCCTATAAATGGACCTAATATTAGTTCTCTATCCTTTGAAGGGTTAACTAGATAGAGTCCAACCCAGTTGTAGTATAGTATCTTCTCTTTAAGCAGTTTACATATCTCCTCAAGTTTCTCATCTCTCTTCTTATCAGATTTTATAATGATCTTAATCTCTTCAAGTAGTTTATCAAAAGATATTTGGTTTCTTCTATCCTTCATCTCCTCTCCTCTCTTCATTCTCTCTTGTTCATCACTTTGGAAACTAGTATAGCTAGAATTTTTTTCAATAGTTTTTCCTCCTAAAGAGGTTTTAGAAAAAATTAGAAAAATATGGAGAAACTTTTTATTTAGGAGAATAGAAA
>QMTB01000038.1 GCA_003649845.1 Thermoplasmata archaeon
AGGTAAACCATTGGTATCCCACTTTATATTTAAATCCTGTTGATCTAGGAATCCATCTCCAGAGACCACTATCATCTTCTTAAACCAAGGTTTATCACTAGGAGACGTTGACTCATATCTTATAATTTTATTTACCACTGTTTTAACCTCATCTACGCTTCTACAAGCAAGTCTACCTAAAGCAACATCTGGATAGAAATCTAAACCAGTGTCATTCTCTACACCTGGTTTACCCCAAGCAGCAAATATCCCATCATTATTATGATCCCAGCTTTCAAATTCTCCACCCTCTCTATATATATCAGCATAGTAGAGATCACTTATAATGCCAGGATCATGAATAGTCTCCTCAGAAAGTGGGAACCTTGGAGAATCATATAGATTAGTGTATCTAACCGGTAAATACCAATCTCTACTGCCTTGATTAGCATCATCTCTGGGCTTACTATAGATCATAGATTTAAGTCCACCTACTAGCAATACATATTTGATAACCCATTGTTCCAAAGCATCTTTAATGAAATATTTTATTTGCTCTGGTTTATCTCTACCTTGATATTCTTGATATATTTCCTCAGTGGTTTTTAAAATAGTTTTAACACCCATATTGTTTTTATGATCTATAAGTGGTTGTAATGCCTGTGAGAATACCTGTGGTGCTATGATTACTAGATCATACTGTGATGTCTCTGGAAATGGATTATAATCCGGTTGATCATAAATAATGGTTATATCTGCATTTTCTAGAACCTCTAGCATATCTTTACTGGGAACATATCTAACTGGGAATATATGGAGAGAGACAAATGTTACATGTTCATTATTTTTATTTAAACCACATCCTATACGATATTGGTACCATTCTGCTGGATAGGGTTTATTACTTCTATATACCATCTCATCTTTATAATAAGGTATTATACCATCATAAGATAATGGTAATGCTAGAGGAGTAGGAGCTACCTTGCTATCTATAGGCATATTATAAATCTCCCCTGGTTTAAACGATATTTTTATATTTTTTACTCCAAAAGGTAATTCTATATTTTTAATTATCATTGGAAGCATCGGTTTACCAGGAGAAAGTAGATAACTCTCCACTCCTTCAAGATGAACTTCAATAGCATTATTCTCTTTAATCAATTTCATTTGAGGGAAGGAATCAAATCTTATACTTATCTGATTCGTAGTTTCCTGGCTATTAACAGCTCCAAAACCACTGATAATTATTATCCCAACTGCCATAAAGGCTACTAGTTTTTTCATCTCGTTTGCCTCCTTTTCTAAGACTATTATTAAAAATGATTAAACAACATTTAAATTTTACTAATGATATATATTTTTTGTTAGGATATTTTAAACCTACTTTTTATTTAGCTGTTTAATTTTATCTATTTCATCATTTATTATTAGATCTACAAGTTTCCTACCACTCTCCTCTACTTCCTTCGAAAGTACACCACTCATAGTTTTAGGTTGTATCCCAATGATTATCACTTGATTTATATATTGTTTTAGATACCTAATTAGTATAGATAGTGGTATACCATGTGTGCTAATATGCATCTCACCAATAGCATCCTCCGGTATAATTCTTATATCGCCAGCCTGTAAACCCATGTCCACTGCATCAACTATGACTAGTTTATCTGGTTGATATTGTTTTATCGTACCTGTATAATTCTCCGGAGTTGTTTCAGCATTAATAACTTCTCTATTACTTTCTTCTAGCAAATCCGCTATAAATGGTCCTATTCCATCATCTCCACCATCTCTATTACCAATACACATTACTAGAAGTCTCATTATATCCTTAGATATCTTTTCCAATAGAAATATCTTATCTAACTCATAAACAATGATATCTAAAAAGTTATCGCGAGAAATCGTTACCACAAAAAGAAAATATCACCACAAAAAACCTATATTCTATATCCACCGTTTGTTTATATCACTATAAATCTTAGTTCAACCACTGGTATTTATACGCAAACATTTTTCAGCGATTTCATAGCCAATTTAGAGCCAAAAGAAATGGTAACACTTAAAATCTATCTACTCTTCTAAATCCTTATTATGTCTGATAAAATACAAGCAGCCCATGGTGCTGGTGGAGAAAAAATGGATCAACTTATCAAGCAATATGTTCTAAAATCTTTTTATTCTTCATCAGCAGAGATACCTTTAGATACGCTTGATGATGCAGCTGTTATAGAAGATATTGTTTTCTCTACAGATTCACATACAGTACATCCCCTCTTCTTCCCAGGTGGGGATATAGGCACTTTAGCTGTAGCTGGAACGATAAATGATGTTGCAGTTCTTGGAGCTAAACCCATTGCTCTCTCTGCTGCCTTTATAATAGAAGAAGGTTTATCATTTGAATTATTTGAAAGAATAGTCAACAGTATGGGCGAATCCTCTAGAAACGCAGATGTCCCAATTATAACAGGGGATACAAAAGTGGTGGAGAGAAATGCTATACAAGAATTTATGATCAATACCAGTGGAATTGGAAAGAGGACAAAGTTGTTAGATGAAAATATTGAGGAGGTTAAACGTTATAGGGATTTTAAAAGCAGATGGCTTTTAGATTCTAATCTTAAACCAGGTGATAAACTTATATTATCTGGTAATATAGGTGAACATGGAACTGCTCTACTCTCTATTAGATATGGTTTTGAAACAAATATAAAATCTGATGTTGCACCTATTCATAGACTTGTTGAAACTGCATTAGAGGAAGGTGGTATAGTATCTGCAAAGGATCCTACTAGAGGTGGTCTTGCAAATACGGTTAATGAGTTTAGTGAGAAATCTAATGTTGGAATTATATTATATGAAGATTCGATACCTATACCTACTGCTGTACATGCTGCATGTGATATGCTAGGTATTGATCCTTTAGAGATTGGAAATGAAGGTAAAGTTGTTTTTGGAATAGTTAACGAGAAGGCGGAAGATGTCCTTAAGAAACTTCGGAGACATCCTTTAGGTAGAAACGCTTCTATTATAGGAGAGGTAACAGATAAAATAAATGGTGTAATACTTGAAACAACTGTTGGAGGTAAACGTATTCTTCAGAAACCTATTGGTGATCCTATACCAAGAATCTGCTGATTCTCCATAATATTTTAATACTCTTTTAGATTACAACACTTTTGTTATTTAATTCGAAAAGGAGGTTAAACGTTATGGCAAAGGGACTCCCTAAAGCTTTTAAGAAATCTCTATGGGTGTACCATATTAATTCTGGGTCATGTAATGGTTGCGATATTGAGATTATAGCAGCGCTTTGTCCTAGATATGATGCTGAAAGATTTGGAATTAAACTAGTTGGTTCTCCTAGACATGCAGATGTATTACTTATAACAGGACCTGTTACTAGACAGATGGTGGATAAGGTTAAAAGAGCATACGAACAAATGCCGGATCCAAAAGCTGTTATAGTTGTTGGCAACTGTGGTAACACAGGGGATGTATTTTATGAGTCATACAATCTAGTTGGACCAATTGATAACATTATACCAGTTGATGTCCATGTTATAGGTTGTGCACCTAGACCAGAGAATATAATATATGGTGTGATAAAAGCTTGGACTAAACTTGAAACATTGGAGGCGAAAAAATGAAGAGATTATCACCTGAGGAGATAGTTGATCAATTTAAAGAAAAATTTGGTGATAATATCAAGGATTCTTCTATTAAAACATATCATATTGGTCCTAAAAAAATAGAATTACCTGACCTATGGATTACAGTGGATAGATCTGTGTTTAAAGAAACAGTTAGATACCTGATAACTCTAGAGAAATATCCTCATCTTGCAGTTATCTCGGGATATGATGCTGGTGATACAATTAATCTCATATATCATTTCTTCATCTATTTTGGAGAAAAAAGAAGAGAACAATCTATTAACATCGTAGTTCCACTGCCTAAATCAAATCCAGTTGTTGATACTATCTCAGATATAATTCCAGGGGCTTTAATCTCAGAACAAGAGAAACAAGAAATGTTAGGTGTGAAAATTAAGGATATACCTAAAGATTCAAGAGTTTTCATCTCAGAAGACTTCCCGGAGGATAAATATCCATGGAGAAAGGATGAGAAAGGAGTAGATGATATAGCTAGGAATCTACATGAGGTGGAAAAAGATGAATAAAACAATTACATATCAGATTCCTATTGGTCCGATTCATCCTGCTCTAAAAGAACCTGTAATGTTTGAATTTGAAATAGAAGGAGAGAAAATAAAAGATGTTGATGTTCATCTAGGACAGGTTCATAGAGGTATAGAATGGGCAGGGATGAGACGGAATTCTATTCAAATATTATATCTCGCAGAACGTATCTGTGGTATATGCTCTTATTCTCATCCCGCTGCTTTTACACTCGCTGTTGAACGTATAGCAGGTATAGAGGTGCCTGAGAGAGCAGAATATCTCAGGGTGATTCAAGCGGAATTGGAACGTATATGTTCACATATACTCTGGGCAGGTGTTGCTGCTCATGAAATAGGTTTTGATTCAGTTTTATTTCTAACATGGCAGATAAGGGAGAAGGCTTTGGATTTAACAGAGTATCTCACAGGTAATAGGGTTACAAAAGCTATTATGATGATAGGTGGTGTGAGGAGAGATATCACTGAAGATATGCTTCCAACTATTAGAAAATCTTTGGATTTCCTTAAGGAAAACTTTGAGAAACTTCGTAAAGTGTTTTTAGATGATAAAACCGTTCAGATGCGTACTAAGAATTGCGGTATCCTTACAAAAGAAGATGCATTGAAATTATGTGCAGTTGGACCAACTACTAGAGCATCGGGTGTAAAAAAAGATGCTAGATTAGATCAACCATATTTTGCTTACAATGAACTTGATTTTGATTATGTAACACCAGATGTATTAACTGGTGAGGTAAATGGCGATGTATATGATAGAATCATTGTAAGATTATTAGAGGTGAAACAATCTATAGATCTCATAGAGCAATGTCTAGATAGAATGCCATCTGGTGAGATACTAGCGGAACCAAAGATTCAAAAACTACTTATCCAGCTTAAGAAAGCGGAGGGAGAAGCTATTGGTATAATAGAGGCACCTAGAGGAGAGGATATACATTTTGTTAAACTCGTTGGAGAAGAACACCCACATTCTTGGAAAGTTCGTGCTCCAACCTATAATAATATACTACCATGGATACCTATGCTTAAAGGCGAGCAAATTGCTGATATACCAATTGTTGCAGCTTCTACAGATCCATGTATGTCTTGTACAAATAGAGTTGCTATTGTAAAAAATGGTCATAGAGATATACTATTAGCGGAGGATCTACATAGATTAAGTGTTGAGAAAACCAGGAGGTTGATGAAATGAAATTCTCTATGATACCACAAGTAATATCTCAGATGTTTAAACATCCTTTCACTAATTTATTCCCTGCTAAATATGTACCACCATCGGTTACAAAATTCTTAGAAGATGTTAAAGCTGGAAAAGCTAAAATCATTCCACCAGTAGAAACACCAGAAGGTTTTAGAGGAAAGATACAATATGATAGAGAAAAATGTATTGGTTGTAAATTATGTATCAAAGTTTGTCCATCTGGTGCTATAGAGTTTAAACCAGAGGAGAAAAAAATTAGAATTTACCTGGCTAGATGTACTTTTTGTAGTCAATGTAACGATATCTGCCCCGTACACTGCCTTAGTATGAGTAATGAGTTTCTATTAGCAGATGCGGATAAATATTCTAAAGATCTAATTGTGGAATAAGATGAAAAAACTCATATTCAGAGGTATAGTACAAGGAGTAGGGTTTAGACCAACAGTTTATAGGATAGCAGAGAAACTAGATGCAAATGGATATGTACTCAATAAAGGTTCAGAAGTTGAAGTAGTCATAGATGTTGATCCAGATAAATTTATCTCTCTACTAAAAGAAGAATTACCATCTATAGCCAAAATTACAGAGATTATAATAGAGGATTATAATGGTAAAATCAAAGGTTTTAGTATATATAAAAGTAGAGAGGGTAGTAGACAATCTTTGATACCAGTTGATACTGCCACCTGTGAAAATTGTATAAAAGAGATTTTTGATAAAAAAAATCGTCGATATCTCTATCCTTTTACTAATTGTACTATATGTGGAGCTAGATTTAGTCTTATATCAGATGTACCATATGATCGAGAGAGGACAGCGATGCATTCTTTTCCATTATGCAAGGAATGCGGGGATGAATATAGGAATCCATTAGATAGAAGATATCATGCTCAAACAATCTCTTGTCCCAATTGTGGACCTAAATATATACTATATGATAGTCGTGGTAATAATCTTGGCAGTGAAGATGCCATTAAAAGATTTGCTAAGCAGATAGATGAAGGTAAGATAGGGGTTGTTAAATCTTGGGGTGGAATGCATATATGCTGCAAACTAGAAGAGATAACGAGGTTTAGAGAATGGTATCATAGACCACAGAAGTCTTTTGCAGTTATGGTTCGAAACCTAGAAGTTGCTAGAGAATACGGTGAGATTACACATAGAGTAGAAGAATTATTAGTCTCTCTGCGGAGACCAATTGTTTTAGTTAAAAAAAAGATGATGGAAGAGGTCTCTCCAGGGTTAGATACAATAGGTTTATATCTACCATATACTGCTCTACATCACATCCTCTTCTATTATCTAAAATCAGATGCTATAATTATGACCTCAGCTAATATACCAGGAGAGCCAATGATAATAGATAATAGCGAGGCTTTTTCTTTAAATGCTGATATATATTTACTGCATAATAGAGAGATAATCAATAGAATCGATGACTCTGTTATAAAACCATGGAATGATAAAATATTCTTCCTACGTAAATCTAGAGGTTATGTTCCAGAGCCTATAGATGTAGATTATAATTATCATATACTAACAGTAGGAGCCAGTGAACAGGTGCATGCATCTATCTCAACTGATTCAAAAATCTATATGACACAATATATTGGAAATACACATTATTATCCTACTCTACAATTTCTAGAAGATAGCCTCAACCATATGATGCATCTAACTATGGATAAAAAAATATTAGATGCAGTAGGTATGGATAAACACCCTAGATATACAACTAGAGAAGTGGCTTATAAATTTGCTAAAGAATATTCTACATCTATATTTGAAATACAACATCACTGGGCCCATGCAGCAAGTTTACTATTAGATCAAGGGGTTGAAGAAGCCATTGTTTTAACATTAGATGGTTTAGGATATGGAGATGATGATAACCTATGGGGTGGAGAGATACTACAGAGTAGTTTTAAAGATTATAATAGAATAGGTCATCTAAGATATATACCATTATTAGGTGGTGATAAAGCAACAGAGGAACCCTATAGGATAGTATATGCATTACTTGGAGAAGATATACTAGGATTATTCTCTGATTTAGAGATAGATGTATTAGAAAAACAAAAGGATTTCTCTCCTAAAACCAGTAGTTTTGGTAGGATACTCGATGCACTATCAAGTTATCTAGGTATATGTATGAAACGTACATATGAAGGTGAACCTGCTATGAAACTAGAGAGATATCTATCAGTGGGAAAACCAGTCTATGAATTCAAAGTATCTATCAAAGATAATATTATAGATACAATAGATCTATTTAGACAACTTAGAGATAAAACTAATACTATCAGGTTTACAGAGAAGATGAAAGCTGATCTTAGCTATTCCCTAGTAAAAACTATTGTAGATGCAATGTGTGATATAGCTATAGCTAAAGCAGAAGAAGAAAATATAAAATATATAGGAGTAACCGGCGGTGTATCCTATAATATACCAATTGTGGAGATGATTAAAGAAAAAGTAGAGAAAAATAATTTAACATTACTTGTACATAATCGTATACCAAATGGAGATGGAGGTATATCAGTAGGACAAAATATTATCATAAGTAGAAAACTAGATTAATCAATCCATTTAATAATATCTCCTATCTTTCTAATAGGAAGTTTCATTTTCTCTTCAGCTGGATAACCAAATACAATCGCAGCAGCTATATGATAGCCTTCTGGTACACCTATATCTTTTAGATATTTTTTATTTAAATTTAATACATTTGCAAGTCCAATCCAGCAGCTTCCTATACCTAGAGAATATGCTGCTAGCATCATATTTTGAGCGCAACAAGCAGTAGATTCCGTTGAAAATAGTTTATCATCAGTTAAAACTAGTATCAATACAGGGGCATCAAAAAAGATGTGATCCTCTTTTGCATAAGCTGCTGCCGCTAGAAGTATTTTATTCTCTCTCTCCTTCAACTCCTTAGGTACATTAATCTTCTTCCTCAGCAACTTCTTTAATTCTTCTTTAACTTTCTCTGATAAATCATGGATATACTCTTTATTAGTAATTATAATAAATCTCCAAGGTTGCCTATTTCGATCAGATGGAGCATATCTTCCTGCTTGAATTATCTCTTCAATAAGCTCTCTTTCAACAGGTTTATCTTGGAATCTTCGAATACTCCTCCTTTGCTTGATAAGTTGAATTAACTCATTTGACATTTATCTCTCTTTCTTCTTTTTAAGATAGGGAACACCTGATTTCTTATTTATATGTACCTCATATCCCTCTGGTAGAGGACAAGGTATACCTTTATCAGAGCTTTCTCTGCTAAAGAAATAGAATACTCTAGATGAACCACTTTTAGTTGGAACTAGTTTCTTATATAGTGTAAACTCTCCATGTTTATATACCTCCTCAGCGGTTTCCCTCTCCTCAGTTTCCATCTCCTCGGTTTCCTCTAATAGTTCCTCCTCAATTTCCACTCTCTTCTCTTCAAACTTTTTTGCTATAGGTTTAAAATGTCGACGGGTAGATGATAGAAATAGAGATATAAGTGATATAAAGCTCAAGATGAAGAGTGGATACCATAGGATTATATTTCCTGTGTTAACTAGGAATACTATGGAGATAATGGTATAGATGATAGAAACTAGTAGGGCATATGCTAAACCCCATTTTTTTCTCTTTAGAAACCCATAAGATATAACAGGTATAGCTATGATGGATAATACTAATATTAGCCATGTTATATACTGTAATACTGATATACCTTTGAGTATTCTATTAGCTGAGAATATTAGGAATACAATGTTTAAAAATAATAGTAGTACCAATATTGGTTTTATTCCATATCTTCCTACTTTTTCTTTTATCTCTTCAGATTTTCCCTTGGATTTTATCATAAGCCTCTCCCACCTCTTAAAAGGAGGATCACCATATTTTCATAGAGAAACTAAATTTAAATGTTTCCCCCAGATCATATTTACTTCAAAAAACTCCTACTCTATATCTTTTATAATCATTTTCAATATAAACTTATTCAAGAATTTGATATGTGATAATTTTAATATCAAATTCAGAAGTTTCTGCCGTGGTTTTAATATACTTACAACTCCATCTCCATGAGATCTCAATTTGAGATCATCTATTTCTCCCTTGAATTCTACCTCTATCCTATACTTGGAGATAGTATTCTTCCTTGTTCTTGGTATCTCATGGTTTATAAGTAGAAATCTTGTAATAGCTCTCTGATCATATTCAAAAGGTTCAATTGTTTTATAAAGAAAATTATTAATATTTTTTATAATCCTAGTATATCTTTTAATTTCTCTTTTATCTGTTACTCTACCAGAAGGTAATTCTTTGTTCTCTATGAAGATTAAAGCCGCTACACCAAGAGAGATGGTTGAATCCTCTGGAGCATAATACTCGATATGTTTAACTTTTTCATATAACC
>QMTB01000039.1 GCA_003649845.1 Thermoplasmata archaeon
ATCTGAAACCTTAAGTTTACCTTTTATTATATCTCTATCATAGATATAAGTGGTTGAGAATGTATATGTTTTATCATCAACTGTCCATTGATATCCATCTAATATCAATGGGAAATAATGTTTACCTGAACCCCAACCAACTGGTTCCTCTGCAAGTATAGCTATATTAATTGTTTCCTCCTTTTCTGATTTCATACTCTAATTAATTGTAACATGATAATACTCTTAATATTTACCCGAGGAAAAGAGTTTTAGAATATCTTCATATAATGGAGTTTGATGACTAGATATATATTTGAAACAGAAGATGTCATAGAAGAATCATCAGACGCAGTCACAATAGTAAGGGATAAGAAAACCTTTAAGGATTTTTATTATGCAGATAGAATTGTTTATAAAAACGATTCCAGATGGGTTCCACCTCTATGGGAGGAGATGAAGGATTTTTTTAAAGCAAAAAACTTGTTTTGGATTCATGCAACTACTAGATTATTTGTAGCATATAGCAAGGATAAACCAGTTGGTAGAATAGCGGTTTTTATAGATAAAAAATTCATTGAAACTATGAAAGAAAACATTGGTTTCTTCGGTTTCTTTGAATGTATAAATAATCTAGATATCGCTTATTCTCTGCTAAAAGCTGCTGAAACTTATCTCGCCAGTCAAAGTATACCTACTATGATTGGACCAGTTAACGGTAGAGTAGATATGGGTTGTGGTATACTGTTTAAAGGATTCGAAGAAGATCCATATATATATGATACATATACTCCTAGATACTATATAACTTTACTAGAAACATATGGAATGAAGAAATATAAGGATCTAGTATCCTATAAACTAGATGCCACTAAACCTATACCTACTTCTTTGAAAGCAGCTGCTAAGAGATGCGGGGAGAATGGTATCTCTATAAGAAGATTCAATCGTTTAAGAGCTAATAGAGAACTTAAATGGTGGATACCACTTATGATGGATGTATTCTCCAACCATTGGGGTTATATACAAGTTTCACAGAAAGAAGTTAAAAATAGATTTGGTGTAAGACAGATAAGATGGATTGTTGACCCAGGACTTTTCCTTATAGCCGAGAAAAATAATGAACCAGTGGCTTTCAAATGGGTTTTACCAGATTATAATCAGATATTTAAATTACTAGATGGAAAACTAGGTTTAAAAGGCTACCTCCTCTTTCTTTTAAAGAAAAACCAATTGATTAATAGAGCAAAATTCAACTTTGTAGGAGTTAAAAAAGAATACCGTGGACAAGGTATAGCATCTTATATGAACTATTATACCTTAAAAGAATTAAAGAGAAGAGGCTATAGATACGCTGAGATAGGATGGATAGATGAAGAAAATACACCTGAAAGGAAAGCGACAGAAAAATTAGGTGTAGAGTTATCTAAAATATATAGAATATATAGTAAACCAGTTAAACCTTAAGAAAACCTGATTTCTCCTTTAAACCTATATTATATCCTATTTCAAATGCCTCTAGATTCTCTTCCTCTGTACCACCAGGTGTTTTCTGAGAGATACTTTCCTCCATAGCTTCTTTTGAAATAAGTTCAACTATAGCTGTCAGATAACCAAGCATTATCATATTACCAAATAACTTACTTCCAAATCGCTCATAGGATAAAACAGAGGCATTTAATTTATAGATATGAGAATGCATTATATCTAGTTGTACTAGATCAGAATCTATAAATAATAGACCCTCTGGATGTATTCCACCTTTATATGTTTTATATCCCTTCTGTGAGAAGCATACCAATATGTCTGGATATAGAAATTCTAATTCATATATAGGTTTCTTAGATATTATCACATCGCTTTTGCTGAGCATACCTCTATAAGCACTACCATATGTTCTAGTTTGAACAACATTATAACCATCTATAACAGCTGCATTACCAAATATATATGCTGCTTTAACTATACCCTGCCCACCTACTCCACAGAACCTTATTTTCATCTCTCCTCCGCCCTTCTAATAGCATCTCTAAGTCTCTCAGTGAATTCCTCTTTATCTCTATTAACCAATGTTCCAACGATAAATTTATCCCTAGTCTCTTCCTCTGTTAGATTCTCTACCTCTTTTATATTGATAGATTTTTCTCTGAATAATTTTAGAAGCTTAGGTCCAGATCTAAGTTTAACTGCTCTTCCATAATTCATAGGACATTGAGATATTATCTCTATGAAACTAAAACCCTTTTTTTGTAAAGCCTCCTTCATTGCTCTAACTAGTTGAAATATATGATATGTAGTCCATCTAGCTACATATGATGCTCCACTAGAAGCTATCACCTCAGCTATAGAAAAAGGATTCTCAACATTCCCATAGGGTGTAGTGGTAGTTTGTATATTATACGGTGTAGTAGGTGAAACTTGTCCACCTGTCATACCATATACAAAATTATTTACAAGGAAAACAGTTAAATCAATGTTTCTACGAGCAGCATGTATTAGATGATTACCTCCTATACCTATTAAATCTCCATCTCCACCAAATACTACTACTCTCATATCTGGTTTAACAATTTTTACACCAGTTGCAAAAGCAATAGATCTACCATGAGTAGTATGTAATACATCTCCTTTAAAATATGGTGAGGGTATCCAAGAGGAACAACCTATTCCAGTAACAGTTACAACCTCCTCGGGAGGTATATCTAAATCATCTAAGGCATGTATAAAAGCATTCAATATACTACCACATCCACATCCAGGGCAGAAGGTTGTTGGAAATATATTTAACCTCAGATATCTCTCCATTCTCTCCTGTTGTTTATCAATCATCTCTTATTCTCCTCTAATAGCGTTATATATCTCATCTACAGTATGATGTACTCCACCAATTTTAGAGAGGGAAATTACATCTATATCTACGAATCTCTCTATCTCCCTAGATATCTGACCGAGATTTAACTCAGGTACATATATACGATCAACTTTTTCTCCCAGTTTCCTAATACGATCTCTAGGGAAAGGCCATATAGTTATCAACCTTAAGAAGTCAACGGGTATACCATTTTCCCTAGCTTTAAGTACAGCACCAAAAGCAAGTCTAGCTGTAGCACCATATGATACCACAGCTATCCTAGCGTTATCCTCATAGTTTTCCTCTACTCTAACTATATTCTCTCTATTCTCATCTATCTTTCTATAGAGTCTTCTAACTAATCTATCATGAACGTCTTGACTTTCAATATCTCTCATACCATCTGGCATATGAGTGGAGCCAGTTATATGTACAGCTCTTCGATCTCCAATCTCAATCATAGGTGGTATTAGCTGTCCTCCAAAAGGTAACTCATCTTCCTTTGCTTTTCTACGTTCAACAATTTGAATCTCTGAAGGTATATTAATCTGCTCAGTTAGATGCCCTACCTTACCATCCATAAGTAGTATAACAGGTGTCCTATAGGTTTCAGATAGATTAAAAGATTCTACTGTTAACTCAAAACACTCTTGTACACTATTAGGAGATAATACTATAATCTCATGGTCACCATGTGTACCCCATCTACTCTGCATAACATCACCTTGAGCTGGTTTAGTAGCCTGTCCAGTAGAAGGTCCAGAACGTTGAACATCAACTATTACACAAGGAGTTTCAGTCATACAAGCATAACCAATATTCTCCATCATAAGAGAGAAACCAGGGCCACTAGTAGCAGTCATAGATTTTCCACCGGCCCATGAAGCACCTATGACTGCTGCTATACTTGCTATCTCATCCTCCATTTGAATATAGTATCCACCAACCTTTGGTAACTCTCTAGACATCATACTAGCTATCTCAGTTGAAGGGGTTATAGGATAACCAGCAAAAAAATTACAACCAGCAGAAAGTGCACCATATACAACAGCTTCATTTCCAAGTAGAAAAAGCTTTTTATCTTTTATCTTCTCAAAATATCTTTCATATGGTTTCATCCTTCTCCATCCTCATCTACTATATGTATTGCAAGCTCAGGGCATATAAGTTCACAGAGATGACATTTTATACATTTATCCTCTCTAATAGGAATAGGAATTGTATATCCTCTCTCATTAAGCTTATTGGAAGATTCAAATACATTTGCAGGACAAATAAAAATGCAGATATCACATCCTTTACATAGTTTTTCATCAATATATATCATAGTAGTTCTCCTGAAGATTACCTCAAAGAAGGATTGTATTAAAAATTTTGGGGTAAAAGCTATGCTAACTTTGTTTTGAAGATATTTTACAGAGAACATTTCATAGGATATCTTCATCTTAGATAACTTAAAATATCCTTTGCATAGATTTCACAGATTCTTATCTGTATTGTATCTAATGCTAACAAAAAGCATCTTCTACTCCAGCTTATATCAACTCTAATCTCTTCTTAAAAACAGAATCTCTAAGAAAGTTTTTAAATAAAAGAATCTATAAATATCTGATGATTATGAATTCTAAGATCATCATTATAATAATATTACTAATAATTTTTTTAGCTATACCTTCAAATGAAATTCTACTTATAGAATCAAAGGGTTTTCCTTTAAATGATAATAACATTCACTTAGAATTTCATTTTTCTACTCCTATTTTTGAGGAACACGAAGGTTCAACGATTATCCGTATTATAGAAACTAATTTAAATCAGATAATAGAAGGAAGACCTGTTTTACCAGTTAACCTTACAACTCTTACATTTCCATTTGGAACAAAGATATTAGATATAAACATTTCATATCCTACACCTGTTGTTTTTAATTTAACTTACCCACTGGTATATACTGAAAAGAGAAGTTTAGATGATAACCTAGGATCCACTGTTGATATATCTAATATCGATGACATCTATCCAGACAATTGGATCTCCTATCACATTGGCTGTGGATTATCCTATGGTATACATAAAACATTTTTCGTCTTAAGGGTATACCCAGTTAGATATAACTCTATGAGGATATACTTTATACCTTGGATTAAGGTTAATATAAGATATATAGAGCCAGAAGATTCCCCTATCAAGAACCCAGCTATATATGATTTATTGATCATCTCTCCATCTACTTTTATAAGACATCTTAAACCTCTGGTATCACATAAAGAATCTATGGGTATTCAAACAAAACTTGTCTCGCTGGATGAAGTTTATGATAAAATCTTCTGGTATGGTAGAGATAAACCTGAGAAAATCAAATATTTCATCAAACAAGCTATAGAGAATTGGGGTGTTAAATATGTTTTACTAGTTGGCGGTCTTGAAGGGCAGAAACTTAATTGGCTTCTACCTCCAAGATATAGTCATGTTACACCTGGTGAGGGTGATCAAGAGTATATAGAACCTGCTTTTCTATCAGATCTATACTATGCTGATATATATGATGCTAATGGTAGCTTTTCAAGTTGGGATAGTAATAATGATAACATTTTTTCATCATGGGACACTACTTTTAGAGAAAAAATGGATTTATATCCTGATGTATACCTAGGGAGATTACCCTGTAGAAATATAAGAGAAGTAGAAATAATGGTAGATAAAATAATAACATATGAGAAGAAATCTTTTGGTAAAACTTGGTTTAAAAACCTAGTGTTAATCGGTGGTGATTCATATAATGATAAGATGGGTTTTAATGAAGGAGAACTTATATGTGATGAAGTAGAGAAGCATATGCCCGGTTTTAATGCAATAAAAGTTTATGCTTCTCAGAATGATATCAACAGGAAAACAGCTAATACTGCTTTAAACCCCGGGTGCGGTTTCGCTTACTTCGTAGGTCATGGTAGCCCAGGTACATGGAATACCCATTTTCCTCCAGATGGAAGTGAATGGACCACAGGTTATTCTATCAGAGATATGTTATTCCTTAGAAATAAGGATAGATATCCTATAACTGTTGTCGGTGGTTGTCATAATGGACAGTTCAATGTTTCTCTAACAAATATAATCCTCGGGTTAAAAAAAGATGGTTTACATTATTTTAGTTCTAAACCAGGAAATTTTGGAGAATTCTGGTATAGAGAATGGGTTCCAAATTGTTGGGCTTGGTGGTTAACTAGTAAAAAAGATGGTGGTGCAATTGCTACTATTGCAAATACTGGTTTAGGTACACATGGAGAAAATGATTTAGACTATAATGGTGTAGCAGACTATCTAGAAGTATTAGATGGATGGTTAGAACTTAGATTTTTCCAATTATTTGGAGAGGAAAACCACTATATATTAGGAGAAAACCATGGAGAAACTATAACAGAGTATCTCCATCGATTTCTAGGTAACAATGATAGAATGGATGTAAAAATGGTTCAACAATGGGAGTTATTTGGAGATCCAAGTTTGATGATCGGAGGTTATCATAATTAATAATTAAAAACTCAAATAAATATAAAATTACGATTATTTTATTATTGGGAAGAAGTAGAGGAATTATAAGAGGAGTAAAAAATAAAAAATAATGAGATGGAGAAGTAAAGAGTTAGAAATTTTTTACTTCTTCTTTAGATAGGGAAGACCTGTTCTTTTGTTTACTCCAACTGTATAATTAGCGGGTTTGTCACATGGAGTGCCACTCTTTGGAGTGCGTTTACTGAAAAAATAGATTTTCTGCTTCTGTCCACCTTTAAGTGTCACATCCCTCTCATATAAGGTCCATCCTTCATACGTATATACCATACTTTCTACCTCCTGATGGAAATGCATATTACCTCATTTAAATCTTTTCCTTTATTCAGGAGTTTATGCAGCTTCAAAGGTATACATCAAGGGGAGGGGGTGCTAAAATATACCCCATGTAGTTAAAGAGGGATGGCTTATTTCTATCTTACTAGACTATTCAAATTTTTATCTAGGAGTATAGGGAGATTTAATCTCTATCTACAATTTTTTTAAAACAAAGTATTTATTATAACTTTGAGTTATTGTTTAACCTCTTGGGATTGGAGAGGATTTGAATGATAAAAGATTTTATGGAAATCCTAGAGGAAAGATTGGATAGGGAGAATTATAGAAAACTTATGTTGATAAAAAATCCTCTTGTTCATAGTATCATCGCTAAATATATAGAGCATTGTAATCCTAAAAAAATTTTTATTTCAGATGGTACAAGAAAATCTTTGGAATATATTAGAGAGGCAGCTATTAGAAGTGGAGAAGAGAAGAAACTCAAGATAAAAGGACATACTGTTCATTTTGATGGGTACTATGATCAAGCTAGGGATAGGGAGAATACAAGGTTTCTTCTACCAAAGGGTGTAGATTTAGGTAGTTCAATTAAAAGTATAGATCGAGAAGAAGGTTTAAAGGAGATACATGAGCTTATGCATGGTATAATGTATGGTCATGAACTCTACATATGTTTTTATTCTCTAGGCCCAACGAATTCTGTTTTCTCTATACCATGTTTACAACTTACTGATTCAAGCTATGTAGCACATAGCGAGAATATACTATATAGACAAGGGTATAAAGAGTTTATAGAAAGAGGGGAGAATAAATATTTTTTTAGATTCATACATTCAGAAGGTAGACTTGATGAATATAAAACCTCAAAGGATATAGATAAACGCCGTATCTATATAGATTTAGAGGAGGATACAGTTTATTCTGTTAACACTCAATACGGTGGCAATACCATTGGTTTAAAGAAACTAGCTATGCGCCTTGCTATAAACCATGCAGCTAAAGAAGGGTGGCTTACAGAACATATGCTTATAATGGGTGTTCATGGTCCAAAGAATAGAGTTACATATTTTACTGGAGCTTTTCCATCTATGTGTGGTAAAACATCTACTGCTATGCTGGATAATGAAACAATAGTAGGAGATGATATAGCATATATTAGAGAAATAGATGGTATTGCTAGAGCTGTCAACGTTGAACAAGGAGTTTTTGGTATTATAAAAGGTATTAATTCAAAAGATGACCCAGTTCAATGGGATGTTCTACATAGTGAGAATGAGATAATCTTCTCTAATGTATTGGTTTCAAAAAATGGTTTTGTCTATTGGGATGGAACGAATAGGGATATACCCAAAGAAGGTTTTAATCACTCTGGTGAATGGTGGAGTGGAAAGAAAGATAGAGAAGGCAATGAAATACCTTGTTCTCATCCTAATGCTCGTTTTACTGTTGCTCTAAAGGCTTTTAAAAATCTTGATTCAGAGTTAGATAATCCAAAGGGGGTAGAAGTAGGAGCAATCGTATATGGCGGTAGAGATTCTGATACATGGGTTCCAGTTCAAGAGGCTTTCAACTGGGAACATGGTATAATAGCGAAAGGTGCTTCTATAGAATCAGAACGTACCGCTGCAGTATTAGGCAGAGAAGGTGTTAGAGAATTTAACCCTATGTCAAACCTTGATTTCCTATCAATATCAATTCCAAGATATATAGAGATAAACCTAGAATTTGGTAGAAAACTTAAAAGGCAACCTAAGATTTTTGCAGTAAACTATTTTATAAGAGATAGATATACAAAAAAGTACCTCACAGAGAAGAATGATAAAAAAGTTTGGTATAAATGGATGGAACTTAGAGTACATAATGATATACCTGCTATAGAAACACCTACAGGCTATATACCATATTATGAACACCTTAAAGCTTTATTTAGAAAAACACTTAATAAAAAGTATAGTAAAAGGGATTACATCAAACAGTTTATGATTCGTATACCCGAGAATCTAAATAAAAACCAGAGGATTAGAAGAATCTATGAGAATATGAAGGATGTATCTACTGTTGTTTTTGATGTTTTAGATGAAGAAAAAGAGAGACTTATAGAAGCAGAGAGGAGATATGGAGATTATATTCCTCCTCAATCTTTTATCTAAAATTTTATACTAAGTTTTAAATCAACTTTTTTGATAACATAATACCTATGGATATATCAGTTATTGGTACTGGATATGTAGGGCTGGTAACAGGGGCTTGTTTTGCTAAACTTGGGAATGAAGTTATCTGTGTAGATATCGATGAAAGGAAAATAAATTTGATAAATAATGGTAAGTCTCCGATTTATGAAGAGGGTTTAGAAGATATATTGAATAAATATAAGGAGAGAATAGAAGCTACAAATGATTATAGATATGCTATAGAGAATAGTGATGTTACCTTTATATGTGTTGGTACTCCTTCTAGAGAAGATGGTGGTCTAGATCTTTCTTTTATAAGAGAATCTGCTAGAGAGATAGGTTTACAATTAAAAAAGAAAAAAGATTGGCATCTAATTGTAGTTAAAAGTACTGTTTTACCAGGGACAACTAGAGATATTATACTACCGATATTGGAGGAGTATTCGGATAAGAAAGTGGGAGTGGATTTTGGATTAGCTATGAATCCAGAGTTTTTAAGAGAAGGAGTAGCTGTTAAAGATTTTTTGAATCCTGATAGAATAGTTATAGGTTTTTATGATGATAAAAGTAGGAGAATTCTTAGAGAGCTTTACAGAGATTTTTCTTGTCCAATCCTTGAAACATCCCTCTCTGCGGCGGAGATGATAAAATATGCAAGTAATGCATTTCTAGCAACAAAAATTTCTTTTATAAATGAAATTGGAAATATGTGTAAAAAAATAGGTGTTGATACCTATGAGGTTGCAGATGGAATGGGATTAGATAAAAGAATAGGTAGATCTTTTCTTGATTCAGGAATAGGTTGGGGTGGTAGTTGTTTTCCAAAAGATTTAGCTGCATTAAAAG
>QMTB01000040.1 GCA_003649845.1 Thermoplasmata archaeon
GGTAAACTTAAGGTTTCAGATTATAATGTATTATTAGTTCCAGGTGGAGGTGTTGGAGATGGTGAATCTATAGTTAAAGGTTTTACCTTCCTGCCAAGTGTAAGGAAATGGAAGAGAGAGATTAAAAGATACATTGAATCAGGTGGTAGCTATGTTGGTATATGTGGTGGTACAGCATTATTAACAGGTTTAAACACTGGTGAACATAAAAAACCAACTACATTACTTGAGAGGTTATATGCAAAAAGTGGTGTAGATGTTACATGCATCGATTCCTATTATGAGCATCTTGCTTTTCCTTTATTTTATCCATTTCAAAGGAATCACCCAGAGCATATAGGAGCAACAGGTTATGTATTTTCTTTTGCACCAGGTGTAACAGTTGATGGAACCTATATACATGCAGCTGGTATACCCGTTGATTTCCATATAGCAAAGGATAACCCTATATTCAAAGATTATAACGGTGAAACGATTCGTATGAGATGGTGGGGCGGACCAGCTTTAGTTATACCATCTAAACCTGAGCGTGAGATTAAAATTATAGCTTGGTATCCAGATGTAGATATCTCTAGGAATCCAGATACAGACATCAAAGCATGGCGTTATATAGGCGGGGTAAGAGGATTAATTAAAAGTTTATTAGAATCAGCTTCTATGATCAAGAAAACGGGTGATTCTCTAGCAGAGTTGTTAATATACACATATTATATTGCTAAACCCTGGGAGAAAACAGATAAAAATATTATCTTAAATTTCTCCGGTAAACCTTCTATGACTATGGAGGTCTATCCAAATAAAAATAGAGGTAGAATACTACTTTGTACAGCACATCCAGAGTATATGATATGGTGGAATGGTTTTATAGAGGAGATGGAGGAAACAGGTGAAAATTGCCTAGCCAATGGTTTCCATAGATGGCTTAATATCTCTTCGCTTAGTGAATCAGCTGTAGAAGAGATAACATATACTTGGTGGGTGGTTAGAAGGATAACCGCTTGGGCAGCGAAGATACCAGATGAACATCTACCACCGATAGAGAGATGGAAGTATGATGAAGAGAGAGCTAAAAAATTATATGAGAATATATTTTGGGATGGCAGTTTGAGAAATCAAATGAAAAATATTTAAAATCTATATCATCATATGAAGGATTTCTTAGAAAGGTGAGAAGAAAATTGTCTATACTTACAAAACCCCTTAAATTTCTCGCTCAATGGCGTTCTCTGCCACCCTATGAGTTAATCAGCTATGTTTTCATGTACGCCAGTGTACCTATGCTTGCATATGGAATAAAACCATATAATATTGAGATTATTAGAATTATTATATTTACGGTCATGACTCTCTACTCTGGTTTCTTCGCTGCTTTAATATGGAATGATATAACAGATGCTGATATAGATGCTTTAGTACATCCTGATAGACCGCTGCCATCTGGTAGAATTAGTTTAAAGAGATTTTTCGGTATAGCTCTTATATTCTCAGCGTCTACCTTTATATTTGCATTACTTGTAAGTATGTGGTGTCTAATATTAGTTATGATCGTAGCATTATTTGTAACATTTCATGATAAATATTTAAAGAAGAAGGTTAGAATACCTGCTTACTCTGAGATATTTACACCTTTACAATGGGTTACTGTAGCGGTATTTGGTTTTCTAGCTATTTGGACTGCATTACCTCAACAAGAGAGTTTAACCTTCCCTTTACCTTTCCTAGGATCTATTAAAACTAGTTATATAGCGGTTAAACAAATGCTATTATTGGTTGCATTCACATATTTTGCAGATAATGCTCATGATCTAGCAGAGGGTATAGTAGATGCAGAAGGTGATAGAAAACATGGTGTTAGAACATATGCTACTTCTTTTGGAGAGAGAATAGCTGCCAAGATATCCTTCCTAATGTTTATATTATCCGGCGTACTAGGGTTTCTTCTCTTTCTATATACACCTCTTTCATGGTTTTTTATAATACCATTTATAGGCATATGGTTGTATATCCTGAGATACTCCTATAGGCTTTTAAAAGCTAGAGATTTAGAAATGATGAAGAAACTTGGTGCAGTTGTTGGTCGTAAAGGTTTTGACTATTTTCTATTCTCATACGATCTAATATTTCTAGATGTATTTCTGCAGATTTTACTTCAATATATCTGGAGGTAAATCTATAAGATGGTAAACATTAATAATTTGTTTGGAAGGTTGCAACGCATTTTCTTTGAAGAGATTTCTCCGAAATTTCAAGTTGATTCTCTAAAAAACCTTATGGATTATATATATGTAATAGTAGAGAAGTTGATTGTACCTTTTGATATATTCCATCAGTTATATTTAGAGTTCTATGATGATCTAGTTGAAAAAGAAGTAAAAATTGCTTCTATAAAATATACTGATAGAGTATTAGTTATAGGTTGTGGTTCTCTACCTGCAACATCTATACTTATAGCAAGTAAAACTAATTCTACAGTAGTTTCTATTGACACAGATTATAATGCTATAGAGAAAGCGAAGAGGATTATAAAAAATCATGGATTAGAAGATAAGATAACATGCGTCCATGGAGATGGGATAAGTTATCCTCTAGAGGATTATGATGTAATATTTTTGTTATATGGTATTAAACAGCAGAAGGAAATATTGAAATATGTTTCTAATAATATGAAAGAAGAGGCTAGAGTGATATATAGAACTACTGATGACGTATTAGAAAATGTTGTAGGTGGAGAGAGATGGTTATCAAAATTTTTTATAGTTAAAACTTTTGTTCAATCTAGAAGTATAGCGGAGAATAAATCCTATTTATTGTTAAAGCTAATATAAATGAAAAAATTTTTATGATGAATCAAGGAAATCTACTGATGTAAAAGGTTGTTTAGAGAGCAATTATTTAAAAATAAATCCAACATTATAGTCCCCCCAATGGAATTCAGAACTATAGATGATCTAAAGGAGTATATAAAGTTTTTAGAGAAACATAGACGTCATCCTAAAGACTATGTTTTTGGCATAGAACTTGAAGGAGCATTGGTGGATGAAGAAGGTAAACCTCTTGATGCAAAAGAGGTTATACCTCGTTTAAATGAGATACATCAAGATTATGAATTCTCTGAGGAAGCAGGAGCATGCCAAATTGAAATAAAAAGCCTTCCACGTGATTTTTCTACAGAAGCTCTAAGGGAGAAGGAAGAGTATCTAATAGATGTGATAAATGATATTGTAGACATAGCTGAGAAGATTCATAATAGAGAAGCGATTTTTCTACTATCTGGTTCCAATCCTCATCCTGATGTTTTATCAGATAAATGGATTACTGATAGTGAGAGAGCTAGAAAGATGAGCAAATGGCGTTCAAAGTTTCCACCTATACCGGTAGCAGATATATTGATAAAACCACAGCATATAGCAAGTGCCATACAATCTATACATGTACATATCAATGGAAAAAATCCTGATGATGTTATACATAAATTTAATAGATTATTATACATGGGTCCTGAGCTTATTGCTCTCTCGGCTAATAGTCCAATAATAGGCGGTAGATTAGTTGACTATGCAGAAGCAAGATTATTATTATATGAAATGGCAGATGGAGGGAGAGGTGGTTTTCCAGATATAATAAAGTATCCTAAAGATATTTTAGAATACGCAGAGTATCTATTCTCTAGAGAAAGAATCCTTGGTAGTACGTTAAGTGAGATTGTAAAAGAGAGACATGAAGACACCCGTATACAATTTGAATTACCTTTCAGAGTGGAAAATCGAGTATGCGCAGTTCAAGCAGCCGTAAGAGAAAATATGGCTTTAATTGAATATATAATAGGTCGTCTGAAATATGCACAACGTTGGGGTAGACAACATCTACCATCTCTAAGAGAGATAGAGATAAATAGAACAGAAGCGATAAGAAACTCTCTGAGAGGAAAATTTATTTGGAATGGAAAATCAATTTTAACAAAGGATTATCTAAAACAATGTCTTGAAAAAGCAGAAAAAGGAATTAGATACTTTTATGATCATCCTAGATATCTACATCTATTGAAAACAAGGGTTGAAAAACGGAGGACTAGTGCTGATGTAATTAGAAACTGGTATAAAAAAATGGAGGGAGAAACAGAAGAGGAGAAAATAGCGAAACTAGTTAATAGAATCTGGAGGTATACTTTGAGAAATAAACCTATTCTTTAATATCTATACCTCTCTCCTGGCTATCATTGAAGAGTTTCGATGGGATAATTCTAACATCTTTTCTATCTAAAGGTGGCAATACATTACCCTTCTCAAAAGTCATAAGCCATGCAACAGTGGTACCCTGCCTTACAACTGGTTGACTTCTTATACCGATGATATAACAATTATCAGATGCTCTAACATAATATTTTTCTCCACTATAAGGTGATTTTGTAATTCCAAGTAACTGGTTTTTACTTACAACATCACCTGGTTTAACCTTTGGATAGAAGAGACCACCTATTGGAGATATAACTTCATGATAATCTTTTAGCAAAACCTGTTGTTTAGGTATCTCAGGTGCCCCATCAAGCATATCATAAAATCTCATGAAATTTATTACTCCTTTAAATCCAGCATTGATATAATATTCATCTAAAACACTGGCTACACCTATTTCAAAGCATACTATAGGTATACCTATTTTACCAGCTTCGATATTTAACATACCTTTTTCTCCCTCATTTTGAAAGATAAATTCTGTTCCAAGAGCTCTATGATGTTCTAGAGAGGGTATAAAACCGTTGAGTGTCCTAATTCTTGGATGTGGTAACAATAAATGCCCCTTCATACCTGTATGTAAGTCTATGCCAAAATCTGCTTTTCTAACAAAATCGTTGAAGAAATGATATGCTATTCTCTCAGTAACCGTTCCATTTTCTCTACCAGGAAAAACCCTGTTAAGGTTTTTATCATCAATTGGATCAACGCGTTTTCTAGCGCGGAATGCAAGGGTATTAACTACAGGTACACCAATTATAGTACCATGTAGATCCTCTGGTTTAATTTTTTCGAAAACACGGTTTATAACTTCTATGCCATTAAGTTCATCTCCATGTAAAGCTGCATTAAGTAGAAGAGTAGGACCTTTGTATTTACCTTTCATTATAATATATGGGAAAACAACTGGTGAACCATCTTCCAGTTCAGTACAATTAACGGCCCCTCTTTTTATCTCACCAGCTTCAATATCTAAATCAACTTCTGTAGTATATTGCATATTCCGGTGCCTTTCTAAAATACAGAGGTTTTATTTAAGATTTACAGGAGGTTCTTATTTAATTCCTATAACATAGCATCTAGTAATTATTTCAAAAAGATGGTTGATGATGTTTTCTTATTTGACATGTGATATGACAACTCTAACATAATCTGATCTAACATCCTTTTCTATCTCAGACACCTCTCTAACTTTAATATTAATATCTGCGCCAACTTTTCTCTTAAAGTTTTCTTGAATCTCTTTTAATAGTAATTCTACTGGTGGTCCTATATTTCTAAGTTTCTCATCTATTACTACAAGTATCTCAATGGTATCAATGGTATGTTGTATAATCTGGAATTGTTTGATTTTATAGCTATTATATTTATCCATAACCATAGCAGGTATAGTTGTTACATGAAATGGTGCTAGGGTTTCACCATTTGGTAGACGTATAAGTTCTATTGATCTACCACCTATACTTCTGATCATCTCAGAGGTTATACCACAGTTTGATACTGGTTCCATAGGTGTTATTATATCTTCAACTCCTGTATATCTTATGATAGGTGTTCCCGTTCCATATAGACGTGTTACAACTAGTTTACCAGGTGTATCATAGGGTACATCATGGTTTTCATCATCAAGGGCTTCTATTATTACAAAATCAGAGTTTACATGATAACCATTATCATGTATACATTCAAAAGCTATTGGTCCTGCTTCAGTAGCCCCATAGGTATCTAAAACTTTTGTATTAAATGCTTTTTCTATATACTGTCTAGTATATTTATCTATCATTGCTTCGCTAGAAAAAATTAGTGTAGGATTTATGTCATCTGCTTTTCCATTATTTTTATAGACTGCAAATTCTCTGAGCATATGTGGATCAGAGCCTAGATAATCTGGTTTAAAATCATTAACCTCGTTAACAAGTTTATCAATTGGATCTCCAACGTATAGATATTTTATGTTATCTGTTTTAACAAATTTACTTATAAAAGGTAGTATACTTTCTTGGAAAGCAGCGTTTTCTATAGTTCCTTCTTTTGTATCAACAATTAATACTATTTTAGATTTACTCCAACTACCACCATATGCCTTAAGCATCCTCACGAATCCTTCGACATATTTTATAGCTGAGAATAGATCATAGTAGATGAAAACAGGTTTACCAGTGGAGCCAGAAGTAGATAATAGGAAGCCGTGTTTTTTATCAAAATCATTGGGTATAATATTATCTGGATAGTTATCCCTTAAATCTTGTTTCGTGATAAAAGGTAGTTTTTTAAGATCTCTAACTCCTTTTATATTATCTGGATGTATACCATATTCACGATATTTTTTATGATACAATGGTACAGTATAAGCGTATCTAACCATTTTTCTAAGATGTTTATCTTGATATCTTTTAAGTTCTTCTAAAGTAGTATGCCATAGGCGGTTGAGATCTATAATATAGCTTTTCAGTAAACGCATTAGGAAAATAGGGTTATGAAAAGGATTCACCTAGGTAAACCTCCTTTTTTCTTTAAAAATGGAAGTCTCGTTTATAATATCTACGGTATGATAGATTACCGCCTGCTGGATAAAATCCCGTTAGTTTCCTAGTAAAAGCGAATATCTTCAGCACCCTTCCAACGACATTTGGTACGCTATAGAAATTCTTAGCCACCTTCCTAGCACCTTCATATAATTCTTTTTCCGTCATATTCTTTGGTTTATAAACCACTTCTACTTGATTATACTTGGACCAATCATATGTTAATATTCTACATTCTCTTTTTAATCTCTCAAATAATGGTGTACCAGGGTATGGTGTTAATATATTAATCTCGGCTACATCAAGTTCCCATTCATACATCTTCTCAAGAGTAAGATCAAATATATCTGGCGTATCCTCATCAAAACCAAATATTATACCACCTTGTACCGCCATACCAAATTTATGGAGACGTTTTATTAGTCTTCTAAAGTTTTCAACCTTATTATGCGTTTTTTTAACACTTTCAAGTGATTTTTGGCTAACTGATTCAAACCCCACGAACCATTCTAAACAACCTGCTTTTCTAGCTAGCTCTAAAAATTCATCATCTACTATACTTAATATATTGGTTGTAGCATTTGCCATCCATACTTTATGGATTTTCTGTCTAATCATCTCTCTAAAAAGTTCTTTAGCAAGCCTTGGATGCGAAGTAATATGTGGATCATGGAAGATGAATAGTTTATTAGGCATCTCTTTAATCTCTTCTACAACTGCTTTAATGGGTCTTCTAAGTACGCCTTGTTTATAGAAACTAGTTATTGCGCAGAATTCGCATTTATTAGCACAGCCTCTAGTCCATTGTACAGCACCCATCAGAGGGTTTCTATTTATAAGGTCTCTTCTAAGTGGGGGTGCATTTGATAGATCAAAGTTATAGTCTCTCTCATAGAATGGTTTAAGTTTTCCTTTCTCGAAATCTTCCAATAATCTAGGCCAACTTGCCTCTGCCATACCTAGAACTACGCTATCAGCATGTTGTTTTGCCTCCTCAGGTAAAGCAGTTGGATGATAACCTCCTAATACAACGGTTTTCCCTCTTCTTCTAAACTCATCAGCAATCTCATATACTCTTGGAGCAGTCATTGTATAACATGTTATACCTACGAGATCTGCATCTTCATCAAAGTCTAAATTTACATAGTTTTCATTTACAATCTTTACTTCATGTTTCTTTGGAGTAATCGCTGCTATATATGGTAAGGTGATGATAGGGTTACCAAATATCCAAGCTGTCCAAGAGTTTTTATCTCTAACAGTTGTTTGACCGTGTTCAATCCGGGGGAATACAAGTAGTATTTTCATTCTACTTTCACCGTTTTAAATATTTAATTTTTCATGTTTATAGAAATATCTTAAAGCTAGATTTCCAGCTAACACAATTAATGCATCTCTAGGGCTACTTGGTAGATGTGCAAAACTACGTTTAAATATTTGTTTTAGAGAGAAGAAATCTTTTGCAATATAGGTTATACCATCTAATAATTCTTGCTGGGTCATCATCATAGGTTTATAATTAACATAACCTTCTGCATATTTAGACCAATCTTTACTTATAATACGTCCTTCTTTTTCTAATCTCTCAAATAATCTAGTACCAGGGTAAGGTGTGAGTATACTGAAAGAGGCAAAATCAAGACCCCATTCATACATTGCTTCTAATGTTTTCTTAAATATATCTGGTGTATCATGATCAAGACCAAATACGAAGAAACCAGTGACGTTCATTCCATGGTCCTTAATTTTTCTAATAGCTTTACCGTAATCCTCTATTTTGTTAGTACGTTTTCCAACTTGATTTATATTCTCCTGAGAGATGGTTTCTATCCCAAGATACCATCTTTCTACACCTGCTTCTCTTGATAGTTTTAGAAATTCATCATCTCTAGCTAGGACATTTATATTTCCAAAACAATGGAATTTTTTATTTAAGGAAGCCATTTCTTTAAATAATGATTTAGAATAAGGTGGACTTATAGTTAGAGAAGCATCAGCAAAGAATATCGTTTTAGATTTGATAATCTTCATCTCCTCAACGACTTTATCAACTGGTCTACCTCTGAATCTTGGACCCTCTACTTTTTGCATAGCGCAAAACTCGCAGCCCACTGGGCAACCTCTAGATGCTTGTATAGCTTCCATGAAGGTATATACACCTATATCATGTCTAGCAGGTGGTATATCTTCTGGTTCAACTAGTTTAGGTGAATGGTAGAATGGCTTCAGTTTTCCATGTTGGAAATCTTCAAGTAGCTGAGGCCAACTATACTCTGCTTCTCCTATCACAACGCTATCAGCATGTTGTTTTGTTTCCTCTGGCAGTAGAGATGCATGGTAACCACCGAATACAACTGGTATACCACGTTTTCTAAACTCAGCTGCTACTTCATATCCTCTAATAGAATTATAAGTTAAACATGAGATGCCTACTAGATCATAGTGTTTATTGAAATTAATAGGCTCATATCTCTCATCCACTATCTCTACTTCATGTTCAGGAGGAGTTATCGCTGCTATCTGCTGAAGGGTTAGTGAGGGGTAATCAAATTTACCGAAAAAGTTTCTCTTAGGGTTTGGATGAGGCATTACTAATAGTATCTTCATGTGTCCTCACTGGAAGATTTTTTTATTGGTAAGTATTGTACACCTACTTTATAGTTTCGTAGATTTACCAATAAATATACATTGGGCATTTAATATA
>QMTB01000041.1 GCA_003649845.1 Thermoplasmata archaeon
AATCAATATAGCATGATCAATCCAATCTAAATCCCTCTCTCTAAGTGTATCCAAGATATATCTAACCTTATTCTTCATATCCCAAGTGGTAATAAACAAAAGGTAATCTGGTTTAAAATGTAATACACCAAGAATATTAGGAATAGTTTGTTCACCTACTAGAGAAACAAAAAGCTTCTCACTCATTCCATTCCATATAATTTTTATAAGAGAAAAATTTTTGCCTCATCCACCTAAATGTTATCGGAGAGCATAAGACCAATACCATAGTCTCTTTCATCTAAACAGTGATGTCAAAAAAACTAGGTAACCCAGTGGATGTTTCTTTGCCACATCTCTAAATAATAAAGACGCCCAGCTATCCCATGTTGTCTAATATCATTCCTAAGATACTACAAATCAATTCTATCTTTTATGGTTCTAGCATTTGATAATTTCCATCTTTTATAGTTTAAACCACACTTTGATCCATCCAATAAAATATATCATAGACAATGAAATCCTATTTGTAGGAAAAAATACTTATATTGAAACGATATTTGGGCAACCCTCCAACACTGAGGAGGCTCTACAATTCCCTTATAAACATATATTTCATATGGGGGAATTGAAAAATAAAAGGATATAGAAAAGAAGGCATTAGGAGGTAATGAAAAATGGCAGAAGAAGAAACTATTCAAGTGTTTAAACCAAGTCCAGAGGTTAGCTCTAGAGCATACATTAAAAGCATGGATGAATATAGAAAGATGTATAAAGAATCTATAGAGCATCCAGATGAATTCTGGGCTAAAATGGCTGAGGAACATGTGACATGGTATAAGAAATGGAACAAGGTTAGAGAATATGATTTTCACAAGGCCATAATTAAATGGTTTGAAGGAGGAAAACTCAACGTATCCTATAATTGTCTAGATAGACACGTTGAAAATGGACATGGAGATGACCTAGCATTAATATGGGAAGGAAACGAACCAGATCAAATCAAGAAATATACCTATAAACAATTATTGGATGAAGTACAAAAGTTTGCAAATGTTCTAAAATCAAAAGGTGTCAAAAAAGGAGATAGAGTAGCGATATATCTCCAGATGATACCGGAGTTACCCATCGCTATGCTTGCCTGTGCTAGAATAGGAGCAATTCATTCTGTTGTATTTGGAGGATTTTCCGCTGAATCTCTGCGTGATAGAATAAATGATTCTGAATGTAAATTACTTATAACTCAAGATGCTGGAGTTAGAGGCGCTAAAACTATTCCAATGAAAACAACTGCTGATAAAGCTCTAGAAGGAGCACCATCTGTTGAGACAGTTATTGTAGTAAATCGTATGAATGAAAAAGTACCAATGGGAGAGAAAGACTATTGGTGGCATGAAGAGATGGAGAAGGCAGACCCAGTTTGTCCACCAGAGGAGATGGATGCAGAGGATCCATTATTTATATTATACACTTCTGGTTCAACTGGAAAACCCAAAGGTGTACTCCATACAACTGGTGGATACCTAGTGTATGCTACTGTTACACATAAATATATATTTGATTACCATGAAGGTGATGTATATTGGTGTACAGCTGATATTGGTTGGGTTACCGGTCACACCTATATAGTATACGGTCCATTGGCTAATAAGGCAATTACTCTTATGTATGAAGGAGTCCCAAACTATCCAAATTGGGGTAGATTCTGGGATATAGTTGAGAGACACAAAGTAAACATCTTCTATACAGCTCCAACTGCCCTAAGAGCACTTATGAGAGAGGGAGATGAATGGGTTACCTCTCATGATTTAAGTAGTCTTAGAATACTAGGTAGCGTAGGAGAACCAATTAAACCAAGAGAATGGAACTGGTATTATAAACTCGTTGGCGGAGGTAGATGCCCAATTGTAGATACCTGGTGGCAGACAGAAACTGGCGGAATCCTAATTACACCATTACCAGGAGCTACACCTTTGAAACCTGGTTCAGCAACATTTCCATTCTTTGGAATAGAACCCGCTTTGATGGATGACGAGGGAAATGAACTGGAGGGAAATGATGTATCTGGAAACCTAGTGATTAAATCAGCTTGGCCGGGTATAATGCGAACTGTATATGGAGATCATGAGAGATTTAGGGAAACCTATTTCACCATGTATCCAGGATACTATTTCACTGGTGATGGTTGTTATAGAGATGAAGATGGATACTATTGGATTACTGGTAGAGTAGATGATGTGATAAACGTCTCAGGTCACCGTATAGGTACAGCAGAAGTAGAAGGAGCACTTGGTAAACATCCAAAGGTTGCAGAAGCAGCAGTAGTAGGATTCCCACATGAGATCAAAGGACAAGGAATCTATGCGTATGTGACACTTAAAGCAGGTGAGAAACCTGATGAAAATCTGGAGAAAGAATTAGTTAAACTAGTTCGAATAGAAATTGGACCAATTGCTACACCTGATAAGATACAGTTTACCGATGGTTTACCAAAAACTAGATCTGGAAAGATTATGAGACGTATACTAAGGAAGATAGCAGAGGGAAGAGTTGATGAGCTAGGAGATACCAGTACCCTTGCAGATCCAGCGATAATCGATGAACTTGTAAAAAACCGTAAATAAAAAAGATTTTTTCTCTCTTTTCTTTCTCTATTTTTTAGTAGATTTTAATAGTAAAAACTCTATGTTAGGATATATATGAGGCTTAGATATATATGAGACGATATATTTTTTCACCTTTTGAGCCATTTCTAATGATATTATTCCTTTTGCTACCGTTTTTACTTATAATATTTAGTTTTGCTATACCACTTGCATTTGTAAAACTAGGTCTCCCTATACATATAGCTTTAATAGTTTTTCTACTAGCAATTATAGGTAGCACTATAAATATACCTGTTAAAAAGATACATGTATCTCAAGGTTTCATAGAAGAAACTAGTATCTCATTCTGGGGTATACGCTATTCTATTCCTGTAGGAAGATTTCAAGATACAATTATTGCTATAAACCTTGGCGGGGCTATAATTCCAATAATAGTATCGATATATCAAATTATAAGGACTCTTTTCATATATCATAATATATTGCTTCTACTACAGATGATAATAGGTGTTACAGTTATCTCACTGATATGTTATCATATAGCTAGACCTGTTAGAGGTGTAGGAATAGCTATGCCTGCTTTGATACCGCCTATATCTGCAGCTGTAATAAGTATAATTCTAAATCCTTTTCATGCATCAGCTATAGCATATGTATCAGGTACACTTGGTACATTAATTGGAGCAGATATACTAAATCTATTAGAAGTAAAAGATTTAAACACTCCTATAGTAAGTATAGGTGGAGCGGGTACCTTCGATGGAATATTTCTAACGGGTATAATTGCAGTATTACTACTCTGATAACAGAGAAACCAATTTTGTTTTAAATCTCGATATACATTTAGATAATATACCATCAATATCTTTATCCTCAAATAATAACAGCTCTAAGCATAATATTATTAGATCACCAGTTTCTACAGCCCAATGTTTATCTCCCTTTGAATAAAGTTCATGTATCTCCTCTATATGTTCATGTATCATAGAAAATATCTTATCTCTATCTTCGCCGTTAACCTTCTTGGAGAGGTCAATAATCTCCTCTAAACCTTCGATGAAATCTTTATGAAATACTTCCATGATTATCTTATAAGATACAGAAGAAACTTTAATTTTTTCATCATAGTGTAAAATACTCTTGCTAAATCAATTTGTGTTATACCAAGAGTTTTGAATTTGATTCCCTTTATTCATCTTCTTTTTTTGACAGTAGATATATTCCAATAACTAATAGGATTACTCCAATTATTTGAAGTATTGTAATTGTTTCACCTAGAACTAGAAATCCTAGTATAGCAGCATAGAATGGTGTTGATAATTCTAATGCTGATACCTGCGCTGCTTTAATTCTTTCCATCCCCTCATAGTATAGAATAGTTCCTATGCCAACTGCTACCCCTATGGTTATCTGATATATATTGGATAGAAACGTTGAAGAATTAGCTAGCAGGTAGATGCTAAATATAATAGATGCTATAGAAAATCTATGGAATGTTAATGCACCTGTATTTATATCTCCTAGATATTTTCTGGTTACAATAGCTGTTGTAGCCCATGCTATAGTTGCTAATAAAACAAATAGATCACCTATTGTACCTAATTTTAGTAGATATAGATTATCGATACTTCTAGTAGTTACCAGTAAAACCAGAGAGTATCATGATGATAATTCCACTATAATCATATCTAGTTGATCTATCCTCTCTAAGTAGAAAGAATCCTATTAGTACGATAAATATAGGTTGCATATGTCCTATCAACACTGCATTCATCACTGGTGTCATAGTTAGCGAGAAGAGATATAATAGATCAGCTACAACTGTTCCAATAATGCCGATATAAAGGATTTTTGTTATATATTTCCATCAACTATAAGCGTTCGATGATCATTTGTTATAAATAGATATATAATCGCTATTGAAGCAGCTGTTATAATTCTAATAGTATATGTATGGATGAAATCAGAGTTTCTATAGGCTAGGTTTAGCGAAGATCAGCTCAAAAGCCCACATTAAACTTGCTCCTAGAATAGCAGCTACACCAGTTTTCTTTACATCCATATCTAGCATGCTATCTAAATATTTTTTTCAGTAAAAAACCTCAGTTTTCTAATGCACACTCTACAGCAGATATTGCGTGTATCCTAGTTGTATCAAATATGGGCATATCTATATCTTCCTGTTTTATCAGTAGAGGTAGCTCCGTGCATCCTAATATAATACCCTCAGCCCTCCTTGAAGTTAGATTATTTATTATCTTTTTTATCCTCTCTTTTGATCCTTGTTTTACTATACCTTTACATAGTTCATCTGAGATGATACCATGGAGTGTTTCTATATCCTTTTTATCTGGTAGCACTACTTCAATACTATATTTTTCTTCCAATATCTTTTTATAAAAATCTTCTTTCATTGTAAATCTTGTTCCAATTAATCCAACTTTTTTAATTCCTTGTTCTTTAATCTTTTCAGCTGTAACCTCTATTATATTTAGAATTGGAATACTGATATTCTCTTGTATATCGTCTACTATTTTATGCAATGTATTTGCACATATTAGAATAAAATCAGCACCAGCCTTCTCTATCCTCTTAGATGCATCGATTAATATCTTCGCTACATCCTCCCATTTCTCATCATTTAAAGATTCTCTGATATCCTCGAAATCTATAGAATATAGTATACATTTAGCAGAATGTGAACCACCTAATTTCTTTTTAACAGTTTCATTGAGAATTCTATAATATTCAAGGGTTGAATTCCAGCTTGTACCTCCAATTAAACCTATTGTTTTCATCAGTTTACCCTTTAGTATTCTAATATTTATAGCCTTTTGCTTCCTCCTCTGAAAACTCTACGCCTAAACCTAAGGCTATCCTATTTACAAAATTAAAATAAGATGCTATCAAATTTATATCCAATATCTCTTTATCTGAGAAACCTGTTTTTCGTAGTTTTTCAATATCCTCTTCTTCTATATCTTTAGGTGTAATAGTTAACTTACTAACATAGTTTAGTATCTCTAAATATCTCTGAGATAATTCTATTGATCTAAAATCTTTGATAAAACTATTTATCTTATTTCTATCCCTCCAATAATAGTTTAAAGCTTCAGTATGATGATTTATACAGTATTCACATCTACTAAGGGTAGATACTACTACTCCAATGAATTCCCTCTCTTCTCTTGAAAGATTAGATTCACCAAACATCAAGGTTTTATATAACTCTAAATGTTTCTCCATTGCCTCTGGATTTAAACTATGTATCCTCATTATATTCGATATTCTTCCTCGGCTTGTTTTTATACTATTATAAACCCTTTCTAATGCTCCTTTTGTACTATCCTCATCTATTACCTCTATCCAAGACATTCCAATTTCATTTACCGTTAATGAGCTAGCATATAAAATATTTCAGTACATCCTCATTAGGATGTCTAACATCAGTTTCTCTAGAACATAGTAGAGATTTATATGATGATATAGGAGATCTAGGAGATTAGCATATGTTTTCGGCATCGTTACAGTTAATGGTTCACTCCACTCGCTTTTAAAACCTTGTTGATCCATAGCTATAACATAGATCTGATAGTCTCCCTGTTGATCCCAAGAGTGGGATGCATTAGCTGTCACTCCAGAGTTATAGAAATCTGACCAGAAATCAACTTTTTTATCTCCATTCCAATCCCAGCCATATTGGATTTTATTTCCATTAGGGTCAACTGCAGAGGTTTGATATATGTATTCTACTCCTGGTTTCCCCAATGTTGGACCTTTTGGTTTTGTAGGTTTATTTGGAGGTTGAAGAGGCTTAATAAAAGGATATCTATCTTGATTACCGCCTGATCCAGGTATATCATAAGGTATATCACCTATACCGTCGTTGTCATTATCTGTTCCAGAATAGTAGGACCAATAATTACCACCACTTGGATAACCACTATCCCATATGTTATTACCATTATCTAAAGCTGTATCATTTATAATGTTATTATAGTAGATGAGATTATTGTTTGAATCACCTCCCAGTATCATTATACCCTCAGAAAAACTATCTCTAATTGTATTTCTTTGAATTATATTATCACTTGCATCTCCTATATGAATTCCATTTAGTAGATTTAATTTAATCTCGTTTTCATAGATTTCATTGTTATTTGAGTTCATGATATGTATACCATTGAAGCGATTCGAATAAATTTCATTTCCTATAATAGTGTTATAATTATTTCCTGGTTCCCATAGTTTTATTCCATCTATATTGTTTGAGTAGATAGTGTTATCTGATATTGTATTATACGCGCATAGATTTCTGAGATGTATACCGTCTTTTCCATTTAATGAAAGTATATTATCTTTTATCTCGTTATCATCTGCGTCATATAGAAATACCCCTTGGAATCCATTCTCTGTAATTTGATTATTTGAGATAATATTATCAGAAGTATACATCATATATATCCCATCCATTGTATTACCAGCGATATAGTTTTCTCTCACCACATTTTTATGACAATAATTTATTACGACCCCATAGAAATTTCCCGTTAACCCGTTTCTGAAGACCTCGGAGTTATTTGAATGAATCTCGATGCCTGCGTCATAATAGCTTTTACCACTGTTTTGTATGATGAAGCCAGAGAATGATATATTATCTGAGGTGATCTTTACAACATCATCGTTTCCATCACCAATTATAGATGGATA
Organism: Thermoplasmata archaeon; assembly: GCA_003649845.1. Lineage (GTDB taxonomy): Archaea > Thermoplasmatota > E2 > DHVEG-1 > DHVEG-1 > B44-G15. The sequence goes on from QMTB01000041.1 coordinate 7,296, forward strand.
TCCATTATCATCGCCAGTACCAAGTTCATAGTTGATACCTTCAATAGTAAGGTTTTCTTTATCTACCTCAATATTTTCATTATATGTGCCACTATACACTCTAATTGTATCTCCTGGTGATGCCTCACTTATAGCTGTTTGAATTGATGTAAAATCTCCATCTCCTTCATCATCAACATTAATTATTGCATAGGATGTAGAATCTTTGTTATATGCATTGGTTAGACCGTTAGTGGTATAGCAACTTAAAGATACAATTAAAATTCCAATTACGATGAATTTTTTCATTTTATAGTACACTCCCGTGCTTAAACTTAAAACAAAACATTTTTTATAAATCTTGTGAATTTGATATCGTTATATGTCGAATATATCTCTGTTTTTTTCCTCGATGCAAGGAAATTCTCTATAGAATAATAAAATATCAAACCAATAGATATACCAACGGCGTATCCAAATATATGATGACATAGTTGTGAGAAACATCTGTTTGGTGTTGTGGATGTCATAAAAACACTTACATCGAGGGTAGCGATGCTTATTGCAGCTCCATTTTAGCACATCTAGGAAAATAAGAACAAATAGGATTGTAAAGGTAGCAAGAAAACCTTGTACGATATACTTTAACGTATTCTTCTAAATTTTTCATCAATTATCTGATGGAGATACATTTTTAATTAACATCCCAAACTTACTACGAAGATCGTATTTCTACAGATGGAGTAGATACGATATAGTGGTTATAATCTGATTTCTCAAGCTCACCGCATAGGTTGAATGTTCAACAATGGCTTTTTCAAGTATACTATAAATTTCATTTGCATCAAACTATTCTATTAGCTCTCTCGCATTCTCTTAGCATTTTTATAGCTCTATCTTTTTCTAAAACCAAAGGTGTGATCAATTGTTTCTCTACCAACTCTTCTATTGTTGTCTTATATCTATTCAATTCCTTGGAAAATAGCAAAGACGCTTTTATTTCATTTTCAAAACATCCTTCTATCTCATCTTTGTTTAATTCTCTATATCTTTTGCTTTGCGAACATCTATCAAGTAATATATATTCCTCTTGAGATGATAGGAGGAAAGATGGAAATATCGGAAAACTTTGACATGTCAGCGGTCTATAGTTATAAATTAAACATTTATCACCATCAAAAAATGGGCAATCTGAATAACCTAGGTCCCATTCCAAAATTATAGAGTAACCTGTTTTAGAATCAATCATAAAAATCTTTGGAACAGGAGAAAAATCTATTCCTATTCTGTATGCCAACTCTTTCATCTTTTTTGCTTCATGTGGAAAGAGAGGTATACTAAATTTTTCAGGTTCTATAGCGAGGTATGTACCTTGAGATTCTAACTTCTTAAAAGCTAGTTTAAATTCTTTAATTTCCTCCTCTCTAAAATTCCCTTGAATATTGTTGCAGCACGCTCTGCAACGTTGACAGGTGAACCTTTTCATCAAAAAATCTCTGAAAAATTTTTCTGTTTAAAAATCCCATCCATTGCATAAAATTTTTCAAGTTTAAATTTAAATCTTATCTTGATAAATTGATGTGGATTAGAAGGGCATCTAAAACGTCTTCCAGCTATTTCATAATTTCATAGTGTTACTCTCACTATGATTTCAGACATGTATGGCTTACAGATTCGTTTAAATAACATTCCTTATTATAATCCATCAAATGTCTCTTCTTATTATTCATCATGTTTTTTGATTTTGTCATATTGTTGATTTCGTCAGTATGTAGAACATGTCTCGATTAATTTAAATAATGGGAATTATATACACTTATCTTAGCTCAACTACATTGTGGATGGTGGTGTGGAACCTGCATATTCACCTGCAGATAAAATATATATAACGCAGTGTAGTTGAGGAATAGGAAGGTTGAAAATAGGATAAACCACTAGGAGAGAATGGGATATGAAAGCAAATAGAAAATTTATAGAAGCTGATGATGAAGCAGTATCTGCAGTTATTGGTGTTATTTTAATGGTCGCTATCACTGTCGCTATCGCTGCAACCGTATATGTATATGTCAGTGGTATGATCGGAACAAGTCCACAA